>JAVXWR010000732.1:0-2820 GCA_032230725.1 Actinomycetota bacterium | reverse complement strand
CGTCGGAAGGTTTTCTGGCCGGTGCGGGGTCTCCGGAGTGCTGTGCTGCCGGGCTCCGGGATGGAGGACGGTCCTGACGAGAGGACGGGGGTCGTCCCGAACTCCTCGTCGCTGGAGGTCGTCAGGGATCAGGCGAGGTTCGCCCGACCCCGCGCCATCTCCTGCAGCACGCGGAAGAAGGCGGCGAGGTCGCGCCGCTCGTAGCCGAGGTCATGAGCGAGCCGCAGGACCTCGTCGGCGCGGTCGGCGGTGGGCAGCGGCAGCCCGAGACCCTGGGCGACGGTCCGCGCTAGTTCGACGTCCTTCTTCACGAGCCCGAGAGTGAACCAGGCCTCGTCGGGGAGGTCGAAGACGAGGGGGGCGCGGGCCTTGAGCATCGGGGAGCCGATAGGGCTGTTCGCCATGACTTCGAGGGCCAGCTCCGGCTCGATCCCCGACTGTGTCGCCAGCTGCAGGCCCTCCGCGAAGGCGAGCATCTGGACGGCAAGACTGATGTTGATCGAGAGCTTGAGCACCAGGCCCTGACCGTTCGTCCCGACATGTGTCGGGGTGCCGAGCTCGCGCAGGACCGGCTCGACGCAGTCGTAGGCGTCCGCGTCTCCGCCCACCATGATCGAGAGCGTTCCTGCTTGGACCTGCGGGACGCTGCCCGACACCGGCGCATCCAGCAGGGCCGCGTTGCTCTTCTGCACGCACGCGGCAAGCTCTCGGCTGGCTGCCGGGCTGACCGTGCTCATCTCCAGCCAGGTCGTGCCCGCGCGCAGGCCGGCGAGGACGCCGTCCGGTCCGGAGGCCACCGTGCGCAGTGTGTCGTCGTCGGGGATGGAGGTGATGATGACGTCGGCCGCGTGGGCAACCGCGTGCGGCGTGTCCATCCAGCGTAGGCCGTGCGCGATGAGTGTCTCGGCCCGGCCGCGGGTGCGGCTGGTCCCACACACCACGTGTCCGGCGGCGAGCAGGCGATCGGCCATGGCACCGCCCATGTGGCCGAGGCCGACGACCCCGATCGCGAGGCCGGTTGTGGTTGTCGTGGTCGTCATCGTCAGTCCTGTCCCTCGATCGTGGTCATGTCGGCTGTGTCGAGCCGGAGATTCGCGGCGCCCACGAGCGGATCGACCTGGCCCGGGCGCCGGAAGCCGACGATGGCGCCGTCGACGGCCGGGTTGCGCAGGGCCCATGCGATCGCCACCGCGCCCGGGGTGGTGGACCGGCGGTCGGCGACCGCCCGGAGCCGCTCCACCTGGGCGAGGTGCTGCGACAGACGCGGCTCAGTGAAGCGGGGGTCGCGCTTGCGCCAGTCGTCCTCGGCGAGGTGCGTGATGCGGTCGCGGGTCATCGCGCCGGTCAGCAGACCCGAGGCCATGGGGGAGTAGACGACGACACCGATCGCCTCGCGTTCTGCGGCGGGGAGCAGGCCGGTTTCCGCGTCGCGGTCGATCAGAGAGTATTGCGGTTGAAGCGTCTCGACAGGAGCGATCTGCTGTGCGCGGCGTAGCTGCTCGACGGTGAAGTTCGAGACGCCGATGTGGCGGACGATGCCCTGTTCTTTGAGCTCGGCGAACGCCGCCCAGCCCTCCTCGATGTCCGCGTCGGGTATCGGCCAGTGGACCTGGTAGAGATCGATGGCGTCGACCCCGAGCCGGTCCAGGCTCGCGTCGGCCTCCCGCAGGATCGAGTCGCGGTCGAGGCTGTGCACCACGATCCGCCCGGGGCCCTCGAGGAGCGAGGCCTTCGTGAAGATGTACGGGCGACGATCGCCGGTGAGGCCCTTGAGTGCGCGACCGACCATCCGCTCCGATCGTCCGAAGCCGTAGGCCGCGGCGGTGTCGATCCAATTGACGCCGAGGTCGAGCGCGCGGTGGATCGCGGCGATGGATTCGTCGTCGTCCTGGGGGCCCCATCCGAACTCCCAGCCGCCGCCCCCGATCGCCCAGGCACCGAAGCCGACGCGGGTGATGTCCAGGCCGGTCTTGCCCAGCGGGGTGGTCTCCAACGGCGTCTCGTTCATGGCTCCAGCCTCGCCGCGGCGAAGGTCGGCGTCGCCGGTGCCACCACGAGTTCCCGGTACCGGCTGACCCGAGGCCTCGGCTACCGGCCAGCCGGGAGCTGCCGGCCGGGAACGCCGCCGGTGCGGATCGATCAGAAGCTGTCGAGGAAGGTGAGCACGGCGAGAACGCGCCGGTGGTCGTCGGAGGCCTCGGGAATGCGCAGTTTCATGAGGATGCTGCGGACATGTTTCTCGACAGTTCCCTCCGTCACCCACAGCTGATGGGCGATGCCGGCGTTGGACCGGCCCTCGGCCATCAGGGCCAGCACCTCGCGCTCGCGCTGGGAGAGGACCTGCAACGGGTCGTCCACTCGCCGAGCAGCGAGCAGTTCCTGGACGAGCGCGGGATCGACGACCGCCGCCCCCTTGATGATCCGATCCAGTGTGCCCAGGAAGTCGTCGATGTCGCCGACCCGGTCCTTGAGCAGGTAGCCGCTGCGCTGGCCGCTGGCGAGCAGTTCGGTGGCTTGCTCGACCTCGACGTGCGCGGACAGGACCAGGATCGCGGTCTGCGGGAGTTCGGCGCGGATCACCCTGGCTGCAGCGAGCCCTTCGGTGGTGTGGGTCGGGGGCATCCGGATGTCCACGATGACCAGGTCGGGTCGATGCTCGCGGACCAGCGCGAGCAGTGCGTCGGGTTCACCAGCCTGGCCGACGACCTCGAATCCCGATCCGGCCAAGAGACTACCCATGCCCTCGCGCATCAGGACGTCGTCATCGGCCACCACGACCCGACCGCGGTTCCCCGCCACGGGATCGAGTATCAGGCCCGT
>JAVXWR010000680.1:0-6433 GCA_032230725.1 Actinomycetota bacterium | reverse complement strand
CCGGACATGGTCGCCCAGCACGACCTGCTCGCCCGCACCGCCGAGCTCGTCGACGCCGGCACCGTGCGCACCACGCTCGCCCAGCGGCACGAGGGGCTCACCCCGGAGAACCTGCAGCGCGCGCACGACGAGGTCGCCGACGGGCACATGGTCGGCAAGGTCGTCCTGGAGGTGCAGGGCCCGGTACGCGGCACCCCGACGTCACCCGGATACCGTGCGCCGAGGGCCTGCGCCCGTCCCGCACGTCGACCCGCTGGAGCAGCCATGCCGGCCGAGCCCACCACCGTCCCCGCCCGGGGAGCCCGCTGACGTGGCCACCGAGATCGCGGACGGGGCCACCTCGGTCGAGACCCGGCACGACGACGGCCCGGACCGGGACCTCGCCGACCGCCCGGGCGGCAGGGACCCGGCGGGCGGGTGGCGGGCCCGGTGGGCGATCTGGGCGCCCGGGGCGGTGTTCGGCGCGCTGGCCGGCGCCGTGCTGTTCCTGCTCGCCCACCGCGGCATGCCCGACGACTCCTACATCACGCTGGACTACGCGCGGAACCTCGCCCTGCACGGGCACTGGGGCCTGACCGAGTTCCGTGACTCCAACACCGCGACGTCCCCGCTCAACGTCTGGCTGCTCGCCGCCGGGATTCTCGTGACCGGGGGCCGACCCGTGGTCGCCGCGGGCCTCGTGCTCGTGCTGTCCACCGCCCTGGCCGGCGGCTGGGCCGCCGGGCTCGCCGACGCGCTGGGGCGCCGGCGCTCCGTCGTGGCCGGCCTCGTCGTCGGGCTGATCGTGACCTCGCCGATCTTCGCGAGCGTCGTCGGGATGGAGTCGTTCCTCGGCGCGGCGCTGATGGTGGGCGTGGCGCGCTACGCGGCGCAGCGCCGCGCGGTGGCCGCGGGCGTCGTCAGCGGCCTCGCGGTGCTCGGCCGGCCCGACCTCGCCGTGCCCGCGGCCGTGGTGCTCGCCGTGCTCTTCCTCGGGACCGCGCCCCGCGCGCCGCGCCGGATGTTCCTCGCGTGGGGCGTCGCCGCCGTCGTCGTGCTGCCCTGGCACGTCTGGTCGTGGTTCGTGCTCGGCGGTTTCGTGCCGGACACGCTCGTGATCAAGACCGGGGGCGCGTTCCCGAACGGCGAGGTCTTCGGCAACGGGCCGCTGTTCTTCTTCGAGCGCTGGCCGGTGGCGACGGTCCTGATCTCGGCCGTGGTGCTGGCGGGGCTCGGCGCGCTGGTGGCGTCGGCCGTTGCCTGGGTCCGCGGCGCGGGGCGGCTCGCCGACCGGGTGGTCGTCGCGTGCGGGGTGGCCGGCCTCGCGCACTACGCGGTCTACGCGGCGATGGGCGTCTCGTCCTACCTCTGGTACTACGCCCCGTCGCTCGGCCTGATCACGGTGTGCGCGGCCCTCGGCGCCGCGGAGCTCTCCGGCCGGCGGATCGGCGCGCTCACGGCCGCGCTCGCCGTGGTCGCCGGCGCCGGCATCGGGCTGCAGACCGCCCTGGGGGTGCCCTGGCCCTTCCCGGCGTTGTTCGGCAACTGGGCGACGTCGGCGCAGTACCTCGCGGCGGGCGAGCAGCTCGGCCGGGCCGTGCCGCCGGGGCAGTCCGTGCTCGCGCCGGGCGAGATCGGCGCCCTGGCCTACGGCTGCGAGTGCGACATCGTCGACGGGTTCTCCGACCACGACCGGCTGATGGCCCTCGTCGCGCAGCGCGAGGCGGCGGCCGGGCCGGTCGGGCGCCTGCTGCTGCGTCTCGACGTCCTGCACGCCAACCGCTCGCCGGTGCGGCCCACCGACCACGTGCTGCGCTGGGTGGCAGGCACCGGACCCGGCTGGCCGACCAACGTGCCCGGACGCGGTCCGGGCCGTCTGGTGCTCGACCCGCCGGGTGCCGATGCCGCCGCGGTGTCCCTCAACGGGGAGTGAGGTCCGCGGGGGTCGTGGGCGGTTCCTCGGAGGACGTAGACCCGCGTCCTGCGCGCCGCGCACACAATCCGTCCGGGACCATGACCGACTCCCGGGAAATCGACGCGGCGCGCACACATCCCGCCGGCTCGGACCACCCCGGGCTTCGTGCCCGCACCGCAGGCCCTCGCCGAGTGGACCCGGACGGCTGCGGGGGCAGCCGGGGGTGTCCACTCGGCGGGGCCGGCCTGTCGGTGCCCTCGATCTGCTGACGCGGCGCCGACCACCGACTCGGGGATGTGTGCGGCGCGCAGGTTCCGCCAGCACCGCGGGCCTGCCCCGCGATGGTGTTTTCGCCGCGCGCAGGTCCCCGCGTGCCGCGCGGCGCCGACACGGTCGTCGAACGACAGAGTCGTCCCGACGACGCTGCCGGGGCTGTTGACGACGCTGACGCGCTCGGCGGGTCCCGGGCTCCGGCGGGATCAGCCCGCCCGGTAGGCGGTGATCGCATCGTGCACGTACTGCGCGAGCCCCGGCTCGAGATCGTCGTAGTGCTTCGTGAAGCGCTCGTCCGCGACGTACATCTGCGCGAGGCAGCGGTGCATCTCGGGGGAGAGGTCGTAGAAGCGGTCGTGGATGTGGCGCCCGTGCGCCGCCGCGGCCGCCAGGGCCGCCGCCGAGTCCGGCGCCGCGCCCGAGCGCTTCGCGGCCACGAACGCCTCGTTCACCGCGTCCGCCTCCGCCGCGACCGCCTCCCAGTCCGCCTTCGTGTACTGCGCCGTGCGGGCCCGGGACTGCTTCCACTCCTCGGTGTCGCCCCAGCGCTCCCGCGCCTCGGCCTGGTACTCCTCGGAGAACCCGTCACCGAAGAGCTCCTTCTGCTCCTCGCGCGTCAGTCGGACTCCCGACATCTCCGCCTCCAGGGCTCGATCGATGGCGACGACGAGGTCGCAGAGCTCGTCGAGCCGTGAGGTGACCGCGTCCCGCTGGCGGCGCAGGTGCGCCGTGACGTCGGTGCCGGGGTCGTCGAGGACGGCGGCGATGTCCTCGAGGGCGAGCCCGAGCCGGCGGTACACGACGACGTGCTGCAGGCGGGTGATGTCGGCGTCGGTGTAGAGGCGGTACCCGGCGGCACTGCGGCGGCTCGGGCGCAGCAGCCCGATCTCGTCGTAGTGGTGCAGGGTCCGCACCGTCACGGCGAAGCGCTCGGCCACCTGGCCGACCGTCATGCCCGCCGTCTCCGTCATCCCGGTCATGGTGAACGAGCGTGCAGCCTGACGCGGCGTGAGGGTCAAGTCCCTACGCTGGGCCGATGACCTGGACGATCCGGGACGCGGAGGCCGGCGAGCTCGAGGCGCTCGTCGGGATCTGGCGCCGGGCCGTCGAGGCCACCCACCACTTCCTCGGCGCCGCCGAGATCGACGACCTCGAGCGCCGGGTGCGTGCCGAACTGGCCCGGGCCGCGCTCCGCGTCGCGGCCGGTCCCGACGGCCCGGTCGGCTTCCTCGGCGGGAGCGCCGGCGAGGTGGACATGCTCTTCGTCGACCCGGCGGTGCACGGGCGCGGGGCCGGGACCGCGCTGCTCGACGACGCGGCCGCACACCACCCGGTGCTGACGCTCGACGTGAACGAGCAGAACCCGGCGGCGCGGGCCTGGTACGCGCGCCGCGGCTTCGTCGAGACGGGTCGGTCGGAGACCGACGAGGACGGCCGCCCGTACCCGCTGCTGCACCTGCGGCGGGTGACCCCGCCCGGTCCTGCGCCGGACCGGGCGCTCCAGAATGGGTGCCAGGGGGGCCCGCGCGAGGGGGCGCGGCCCGGTGCGGGCGCAGCGACGGGGAGGCCCGGGGCGAGCGCAGCGACGGGGAAGTCGCAGCCCGCGTGAGGGAGCGGAGGACGCCATGACCGACACCGTGATCGCCGATCTAGCGCCACCGCGGGCCTTCGACCAGGCCTGCCACATGGTGGTCGACTACCTCGCCGAGGCGCTGCCATTGGGGGCCTGGGCCGTGACCAGGGTGGCGGGGGAGCGCCAGACCATCCTCGTCAGCGACGACCACGGTTTCGGACTGGCACCCGGCGTCGAGAGCCAGTGGACGCTGTCGGTCTGCCGGACGATGGTTTCCGGCGAGACCCCGCGCATCGTCCCCGACACCGGGGCCGAGCCCGCGCTGTGCGACGTCATCGCCGCCGCGGCCGAGGGCGGCATGCCGGTGGCGGCCTACGTCGGCACCCCGATCCTCTATCCGGACGGAGGCCTCTTCGGGACCGTCATCGGGGTCAACGAGCAGCCGCTGGACCCCGGGTTCGTCTCGAACGAGACGCTGCTCGACCTGCTCTCGAGCCTGCTCTCCAGCGTCCTCGAGGCCGACACCGCCGCGGTGCGCTCGGCCCGCGAGCTGGAGCGGGCGGTGTCCGAGGCCGAGACCGACACCCTGACCGGGCTGCTCAACCGCCGGGGCTGGGAGCGCTGGCTCGCCCGCGAGGAGGACCGGTTCCGCCGCTTCGGCGACCCGGCGTCGGTGGTGATGATGGACCTCGACGGGCTCAAGCGCATCAACGACACCGAGGGGCACGACGCGGGCGACGCCTACCTGCGCCGCACCGCCGACACCCTGCGCTCGGCCACCCGGCGCGGCGACCCGCTCGCCCGGCTCGGCGGAGACGAGTTCGCAATGGTCGCGACGGTGGATCCCGACGACGTCGGGCCGCTCGTCGCCCGCCTGCAGGGGGCCCTCGACGCCGCGGGCACGCCGTGCTCGATGGGGGTGGCTCCCGTGGGGGTCGCCTCGGGCTTCGCGGAGGCCATCGCCGCGGCGGACGCCGCGATGTACGGCGACAAGCGGGCCCGCCGCGGCCCCGGGAGACCAGTGGCGGGCTCGGTGGTCGCCGACGGGCCGCGGGGCACTCCGTATGCCCCGGAGGAGTCCTGACCCGACCCCGAGGGGGTGGTCGGCAGCGTCGGTGTCGGTGCTCGGTGGTAGGAGAGTGGGGCTCGCCGAGCAGGGACGATCGGGGGCGGTGACGATCGGAGGGCAGGGGATGCGCATGTCCGCGCCGACGGTGGCGGTGGCCCCCGACCTCGCGCCCCCGCGGGCCTTCGACCAGGCGTGCCGGATGGTCGTCGACTACCTGGCCGAGACCGCACCGATGGGCGCCTGGGCGGTGACCCGGGTGGCGTCCGGGCGGCAGACGGTGCTCGTCGTGGCCGACCGGGTTTACGGCATCCGGCCCCGGGGCGGAGGTGGCCTGGTCGACCGCGCTGTGCCGGACGATGACCGAGGGCACCACCCCGCGCATCGTCCCCGACACCGCGGCGGTCCCCGGGCTCGGCGCCGCGGTCGAGGCGCAGGATGCGGCGTCGGTGCGGGTCGCGGCCTACGTCGGCACCCCGATCGTGCAGCCCGACGGGGAGCTGTTCGGCACCGTCGTCGGGCTCGACCCGGAGCCGTTGCCGACCGCCGATCTGGCGCACGAACCCCTGCTCGACCTGCTGTCCAGCCTGCTCTCCAGCGTGCTGGCGGCCGACGGGGCGGCGGTCCGTACTGCGCGGGAGCTGGAGCGTGCGGTGTCCGACGCGGAGACCGACCCGCTGACGGGGCTGCTCAACCGCCGGGGCTGGGAGCGGTGGATCGCCCGCGAGGAGGAGCGCTTCCGTCGCTTCGGGGACCCCGCGTCGGTGGTGATGATGGACCTCGACGGACTCAAGGCCGTCAACGACAGGCAGGGCCACGACGCCGGCGACCGCTTCATCCGCCGCACCGCGGACACGCTCGCGGGGGCGGTACGGGGCGGGGATCCGCTCGCGCGGTTGGGCGGAGACGAGTTCGCTCGTCGCGTCGGTGGGGATCCACGACGCCCGGCGACTCGCCGACCGGCTGCAGGCGGCGCTGCTCGACGCCGAGGCTCCGTGCTCGTTCGGGGTCGCGCCGTTCCGGGTGGACGGGACCTTCGCGGCCGCGATCGCCGAGGCCGACGCTGCGATGTACGAGAACAAGCGGACCCGCAAGCGGGCGGGCAGCGCCGCGCCGGTCGTGGGCGCGGTCCCGGGCGCCGG
Organism: Actinomycetota bacterium; assembly: GCA_032230725.1. Taxonomy (GTDB): domain Bacteria; phylum Actinomycetota; class Actinomycetes; order Mycobacteriales; family Pseudonocardiaceae; genus Actinomycetospora. The sequence continues at coordinate 485 of JAVXWR010000680.1, read as the reverse complement.
TCCCGCCACCCACCCATGATCATCAGCGCTTCAGGCAGACTCTGAGCCCGCCGGGCTGCGCCAGGTCGGCGGCGGCAGGGGCCGTCGAGGTGGTGACGGCGAGCGCGAGCCCCGTGGTGACCTGCTCGCCCACGGCCAGCTCGACGTACTCGCCGTCACCGGGCATCCACGCCGGAACGATCACCACCACCACCACCACCACCTTCCCCGGGCCTACGGTCGGCCGTCACGGCTCCGCCTCACCCGACCAGCGGGAACGCCCCCGTGTCCCGGGGACCCAGAGGCCGCAGACGGGCGACGAGGACGGCGTCCGTCGGCGGCGGGTCCGGGACCGCCGGGATCTCCACGGGCGGGGACGGAGCCCAGCCGTTGCGGGAGGCGCGCAGCAGCGAGGTGACCCGGTAGCGCTCGCGGCACAGGGCGACGACCTCGCCGTGCTCGGTGCCGGGCGCGAGGTCGGGGTCCAGGTAGAGGGCGCCCCCGAT
>JAVXWR010000614.1:0-6258 GCA_032230725.1 Actinomycetota bacterium | reverse complement strand
CAGCTTTCTGATCAGCAACGCGTCGATCGGGACCGTGAGCGCCCTGTGCGGCGGACTGATCGCCGCCTACCGACCCCGCAATGCCCTCGGGAGGATGCTGCTCGGCGTGGCCGTCGCGCAGACGGCGACCGCGGCGGTGACGCCCTGGCTGGCCCGGGCGCTCGCCGCCGGGGACGAGCCGATGACGACGTGGGCCGCGACCGTCTACTCGGCGGCCTGGCCGTGGGCGATCGGGCTCTTCCTGCCGCTGGCGCTGCTCGTCTTCCCGGACGGCCGGCTCCCCACCCGCATCCGACGGCCGCTGCTCGCCGTGGTCGTGGCCAACGGGGTCCTCCAGGTCCTGACGTTCAGCGCCGACCCCTACCCGCTCGCGACCGTGGCGGGGTTCGCCCCGGGCGAGGTGGCGCCGGCGTGGTCGTGGCTGGCGATCCCGGGTCTGGACACGAGCCCACTGGGCACGGCCACGAACGTCCTGCTGGCCGCGACCTACCTCGCCGGCGTGGTCGCCCTCGTCGTGCGCTACCGCCGCGGCGGGGAACAGACCCGACACCAGGTGCTCTGGCCCCTGCTCGCCGCCGTCGTCACGGTCACGGTCATCGGCGCGACACGGACGGTCTGGTCGTTCGCGGCGGCCGGCACCGGGTTCCCGGTCATCTCCACGCTGGCCGTGGCGCTGGTCCCGGTGGGCATCACGATCGCCGTCCTGCGCCACCGCCTGCTCGACATCCGGCTGCTGTGGTCGCGCACCGTCACCTACCTTGTGCTGACGATCGCGCTGATCGCGACCTACGTCGCCGTCGTGGAGGTCGTCAGCGGTCTCGTCGGGCCCACCGACGGGCTGGCCGCGTCGGTGGCCGCCACCGTCGTCGTCGCAGCAGCCTTCGACCCGATCCGGGTCCGGCTGCAGCGCCTCGTCGACTCCCTGCTCTACGGCGACCGCGGCGACCCGGTCCGGGCGGTGTCATCGGTGACCGAGCAGCTCGCGGGCGGCGCGGACCGGGCCGGTGACGTGCTCCCGGCGGTGTGCCGGGCCCTCAAGCTGCCGTGGGCGGCGCTGGCGGTGGACGGCGACGTCGTCGGGGAGACCGGCACCGAGCCCCCGCACGTCGAGACCTTCCCGCTGCGCCACGCCGGACGGACGCTGGGCGAGCTGACGGTCGGCGTCCGCTCCGGCGAGGCCCACCTCGCCCCGTCCGACCGCGCCGTGCTCGAGCTGATGGCGCTGCCGATCGGGGTGGCCCTGCACGCCGAGGCGCTCTCGGCGGCAGTGCAGCGGTCCCGGCAGGAGATCGTGGCCGCGCGCGAGGAGGAACGGCGACGGCTGCGCCGCGACCTGCACGACGGTCTCGCCTCGGTGCTGACCGGAGTCGCGTTCCAGGCGGACGCCGTGATCACCCTCGCGTCCGACGACGACCGCGACCCGGAGCGGATCGCGGCGCTCGGTGAGGACATCCGCGGCGGGGTGACGAGCGCGCTCGACGACGTCCGGCGCCTGATCAACGAGCTGCACCCGGCGGCGCTGCACGAGCTCGGCCTCGTCGAGGCAGTGCGGCGACACGCGCAGCGCCTGCGGCGGGGCGACCCGCCGCTGGTGATCGTGGTCGTCGACGACGAGGTCGGCGAGCTCCCCGCCGCCGTGGAGGTCGCCGCCTATCGGATCGTCGTCGAGGCGCTGACCAACGTGGCCCGGCACTCCCTGGCGGTCCGGGCCGAGGTCGAGATCCGGTGTGCCGACGCCGGGCTCGTGGTCGAGGTCCGCGACGACGGCCCGAGCGACGGCAGGGACTGGTGCGCGGGCGTCGGGCTGGCCTCCATGCGCGAGCGCGCCGAGGAGCTCGGCGGCCTGCTCACCGCCGCACCCTCGCCCGAGGGGGGCCGGGTCCTCGCCCGGTTGCCGCTCACGCGGACCGTCTCCCGGGTCGGCGGGCCGTGAGCGAGCCCCCGCTCCGCGTCGTCCTCGCCGACGACCACCCGATCATCCGCGACGGGCTCGCCGCCCTGCTCAGCGCCACCGAGGGCATCGACGTCGTCGCCACCGCTGCGGGCGGGGACGAGGCGGTCCGGCTGGCCGTCACCGAGCGGCCGGACGTCCTGGTGATGGACCTGCACATGCCCGGCGGCCCCGACGGCGTCGAAGCGACCCGGAAGGTCCGGGCGGCCGCGCCCGACGTCGGGGTCCTGGTGCTGACGATGCTCGACGACGACGAGTCGGTCCGCGCCGCCCTCGACGCCGGCGCGGCCGGGTACGTCCTCAAGGGAGATTCCCGCCAGCAGATCGTGCGGGCCATCCACGCCGTCGCGGCCGGGGCCGCCATCCTCGGGTCCGGCGTGACCCATCAGCCGCTCGCCGCACCCAGCCGCGCCCCGGACCCGTTCGCGGACCTCACCGCGCGGGAGCGCCAGGTCCTCGACATGCTCGCCACCGGGAGCTCGACGGCCGCGATCGCGGCGCGGCTCGGCGTCGCCACCAAGACCGTCACCAACAACCTCTCGGCGATCTTCGCGAAGCTCGGCGTGACCGGCCGCACCGAGGCCGCCCTCCTCGCCCGCGACCACGGCCTCGGACGGCCCTGACTCCCGGTCGTCAGAAGTCGGGGTCGTAGTCGTAGCGGCTGGGGGGTCTGCCTTCGCGTCGGCGGCGGTCTCGGGCGATGTGGGCGGCGGCGGTGCGGGCGGCGTCGGTGATGTGGCCGTGGCGGTTGTGTCGCGGTGACCACGGCGCGGGGTGGTGGGGTTCGGGGGCGTCCGCGGTGGCGGGCACGCTGAAGCCACCTGTGGCGGGGGCCAGTGGTTCGGTCGGGGGGACCTCGACGGGTGGGTCGAGGGTGTGTCGGGCGCCCTGCGGGCTGATCCAGACGAAGTGGCCGTAGATGGGTTGGGTCAGGGTCCAGCCGGCGTCGGGGTCGTGCTTGAGGCGGTGGTGATACCGGCACAGGGCACCGAGGTTCTCGGCCAGGGACAGCCCGCCGAAGGCCCAGTCGTGGGTGTGGTCGAGGTCGGCGGTGATGGCTTGGCGGGTGCAGCCGGGGAAGCGGCAGCGGCGGTCGCGGGCGCGGACGTGTCGGTCGAGTTCGCGGCGGGGGTGGCGGCGCAGCGCGTCGAGGCGGGTCAGGGCGGGGCGTTGTTCGGGGGGTCGGGCGCGTAGCGCGGCGAGGGCTTGTTGGGCGTGGCGGATCAGGGTGGCCTGGTGGCCGAGGTGCCCGGTGGGGTCGAGGGCGTCGAGCGCTTCGGGGGTGGTGGTGAGCTCGATGACCTGGCGGCGGTGCCGGCCGCCTCGTGTCGTGGACAGGGCGAGGACGTCGTGGAAGTGGCCGTGGGGGTCGTGCAGGATCAGGTGCACGGTGGCGTCCGGGCGGTGGCGGGCCAGGGTGGTCGCGGTGCTGGTGGCCACGGTCCCCCAGCCGGGGATCTCGCCGGGGCGGCGGTCGCGCCCGAGCAGGGTCGCGAGCCCGAGCCGGACCACCACCTCCGACCGGTAGGCCAGCGTGGCGTGTGAGTCGAGGTCGACGTCCTGGGCCGGGTCGCTGTCCTCGGCCTCGAGATCGCCCGGCGAGTCGTCCCCGTCGAGAGGGTCGTCGACCGGCTCGGGGTCGTCGTCCGGACCGCTGTCGTCGTCGGGGCCGTCGGGCCCTTGGTCGTCCGGGCCTGAGTCGTCGTCGGGGTCGTCGGGGTCGTCGGGGTCGTCGGGGTCGTCGGGGTCGTCGGGGGGGCGGGGGGCGAGTTCGTCGGTGAGGATCGCGACGACGGTGGCGTCGTCGACGCCGAGCAGGTCGGGGTGCAGCAGCCGCAGGTAGACATGCGACTGGACCTGCCCGACCCGCAGCTGGCGTCCTCGCCCACGTACCGCGGCGGAGACGGCGTCGGCGAGGGCCACCACGTGGTCGTAGGCCTCGCGGGCGGGGTCGTGGGGCAGGTCGAGCCCGCAGAGCTCGGCGGCCCCGGAGGGCGCGATGCGGGCCACCACCCGGGCGCGGGCCTCGGCGGCCTGGCGGCGGGCCTCGTACCAGTCGTGGTCCACCTCGGCGGCGGTCTTCTCGGCCAGCGCGGCCAACGCGCCGTGCACCAGGTCCGGGGCCCGGCCCAGGATCCGGGCGATCACCTCGCGGGCCTGGGCGTCGTCGAGGTCACGCACGATGGAGACCAGCAGCGCGGCCTTGGACTCCTGCAGCCGGCCCGCCCTCATCTCTTCCCCGATCATCGGGAGCCGTTCGAGGATCTGGTGGGCGAAGTCGTAGCGCGCCGCGGCCATCGCCCCCGACCACGCCAGCGCGGCGGCCGCGGCCTGCGGGGCGTAGCGGTCACCGGTGGTGCGGTGGGTGGTGCCGGCGCGGGCGCGGCAGGTGGAGAGCAGCCACCGGTACTTCTGCCACACCGCGTGGTTCTCGGCGCGAAACGCGGCGAGCATCCCGGCGTGGGCCGTCTCGCCGGGCACCGAGTCCGGGTCGGCCTCGAGGTCCACCCCGAGGGTCTCGGGGATCACCGCTGTCATAGCTCGAACACTAGTTCGAGGGTCCGACACTCTCGGGCCGTTTTCCGCGCTCTCCGACTACTCCATCCCAGTGATCCTCGCCGGAGCTGAGCCTGTCAGCGCGGCGAGGCGAACACGACGATGTTGTCGAGGTAGGAGCGGGCCCCGCGATCGAACGCGCCGCCGCAGGTGACCAGCCGCAGCGACGGGCCGGGGGTGGGGCCGTAGACGCGCTGGGTCGGGAAGGCGTCCTTGTCGAAGCTCTCGACGGAGTCGACGACGAAGTGGGCGACCGTGCCGTCGCTGCGCGGGACGCCGATCGGGTCGCCGGGGTGCAGGTCGCGCAGGCGCCAGAACCCGCCCGGTCCCTGCCACGAGTCCACATGTCCGACGACGACCGCGGGGCCGGTCTGCCCGGGGACAGCACCGCCGGCGAACCAGCCGAGTTCCTGGGGGTCGGCCGGGACCTGCAGTGTGCCGCCGGGGTCGGTGGCGAGGTCGTCGAGGTGGTCGGCGCGCAGATCGATGCCCGGGACGACGAGGCCGATCGGGCGCAGCGCGGCGTGGGGATCGGCCGGTGCACTGATCACGGGCATCGCCGACGCGGCGGGGGCGACGGTCGGTTCGACGACGCCGGCGAGCGCGCCGAATCCCGCAGGCACGCTGCCGCTCGGAGTGGTCGGGCCGGAGCCGGCGCAGCAGGAGCAGACGAAGGCGGAGCCGGAGCCGCAGGAGCCGGAGCCGCAGGAGCCGGCGCAGCAGGAGCAGACGAAGCCGGAGCCGGAGCCGCCGGAGCCGGAGCCGCGGGAACGACCGACGCCGCGTCCGGGACGGTGGTGACGGCCAGTGCGCCCTGCGGGTCGCGGCTGACGATCACGGAGTTCACCGAGGAGCTCCGACCGGCAGCGTGATGCGGGCGGTCTGCCCGGTGCGGGTGGTGACGTCCATCGTCCAGTTCTGCGCGGCGACCGTGGCGTAGCTCGACGCGGCGCCGTAGAAGACCCCGCTCGCGAGCTGCCCGCCACCCTCGGCGGTGACGTCGACGGGTCCCACCCCGGCGGCCGCGGCGATGACCCGCACCAGCGCCTGGCCGGCGGGCGGCGCGGTGGTGCTGTCGGTGAGGACTTCGGCCTGCGGGGTGGAGCCGGGCCCGACGTCGACGAAGGCCGCCGTCTGTGCCGACCCCGGCGCCACGGCGACGCTGGCGCTCAGCGCCGGCGGGGCGCCCGCCGGCACCCCGGCCGGGCGCGCCTGCAGCGTGTAGACCCCGGGCGCCTCGGGCAGGTAGGAGGTCAGCCCGCGGTAGGACACCGACGCGGCCACGCGCGTCAGCGGCAGGCCCGGACCTTCCGCGTACATGTCGACCGCGCCTGTCGACGGCGAGAGGTGCGCGACGCGCAGCAGGCCGTCCTGGGCCGGGCCTGCGCCGGAGCCGTCGGCGCCGGGAGTGCAGCCGGGGCGGCCGCAGCCGCGAGGAAGGTCACCCCCAGCGCCGTGGTCGCCAGCACGAGAGCCGTCGAGCCCGCTCGCCGTTCGGTCCGTCGCATCCGACGTCTCCTGATCCTCGCCCCGCCACCGGTGCCCCCGAACACTGCGTTCATCGTTCGGGTGGGGTCCGACGGTTCGATCCGGGCCGGGAGGCGGCGGTCACGACACGCCCGGCGCGTATGTCTCGGGGCTCAGATGGGCAGACTCCCCCCACGCGACGGCACGTTCGAGGGGAGGAGCACCGGGGTGGCCGAGGACGACCAGCTGATCGCCGGGCGCTACCGACTCGCCGAGCAGGTCGG
>JAVXWR010000599.1:0-7765 GCA_032230725.1 Actinomycetota bacterium | reverse complement strand
CGCGCAGCAGCGCCAGCACCCGGGCCTCGGCGTCAGGGTCGAGGTGGGCGGTCGGTTCGTCGAGCAGCACGGTCGCGCGGGGCTCGTCGGACAGGGCGAGCAGCAGGCGCCCCAGCGCCAGCCGCTCCCGCTGCCCGGCGGAGACCGAGCTGCCCTCCTCGCCGAGCGGGTCGTCGGGGTCGAGGGGCAGGTCGAGGGCGCGCAGCACGGCGAGCATCCGGGCCCGCGGGGCGTCGTCGGCCAGCGCCGCGGCCACCGTGCGCGCGTGCGGCAGCGTCGGGCGCTGCGGCAGCAGGAGCAGCGGGCCGCCGAGGACGACGGTGCCCGCGTCGGCGCGCACGGCCCCGGAGAGCACGCGCAGCAGCGTCGTCTTGCCGGCTCCGGACTCGCCCGCGAGCGCGACGAGCTCCCCGGGCGCGACGTCGAGCCGGTCGAGCACGAGCGCGTCGCCGCGGCGACCGGGGTAGCGGACGCGGACCCCGGAGGCGCGAGCGCCGTGTGAACGCCTGTGGTCGTCCGGGCGACCACTGCTGGTCACGGGGACTCCGTCCATGATCACGCCCACCCGCGCGGTGTCGTGGAACCGCGCGCCCACCTCGCGGATCGGCCGGTAGGCCTCGGGCGCGAGCAGGATCGCGACGAGGGCCGGCCCCAGCCCCAGCGAGCCGTCGACCACCCGCAGTCCGGCCGACACCGCGACCAGCCCGACCGACACCGTGGCCACCAGGTCCAGGGCCGTCGTGGACAGGAACGCCACCCGCAGCACCGAGCCGGTCGCGCGCCGGTGGGCCTCCCCGACGCGGGCCACCTCGTCGACCTGCCGACGCGCGCGGCCGAAGATCCGCAGCGTCGCGAGGCCGGTGACGACGTCGAGCACGTGACCGGCCAGCCGCTCCCCCGCCGCCCACTGCCGCGCCGCGCGGGCCCGTGTCGCCCACCCGACCAGCGCCGCGAACACCGGCAGCAACGGCAGGGTCAGGACCACGACCAGCGCCGACGGCGGATCGGCCACCACCAGCCCGACCAGCACCAGCGGCGGCAGCACCACCGCGAGGACCAGGGCGGGCAGGTAGGAGGTGAACCAGGCCCGCAGGTCGTCGATCCCGCCGGAGGCGAGCTCGCGACGCCGCCACCCGCCCGGGTCGCGCCGCTCCGCGTCGGGGTCCCGGGCGTCGAGCAGTCGCTCCCGCAGCGGTTCGACCACGCGGTCCGCGGTCCCGGCCGCCACGCGCGGTGTCCCGGCCGCGACGAGCGCCCGCACGACGAGGGCCGCCGCCAGTGCCGTCAGCGCGACGCCCGGTGTCGTCGTGCGCTCGACGAGGCCGGCGACGAGCAGGCCGGCCGCCACCAGCGCGGCGGCGTCGGCCACCGCCCCGACGACGCCGAGCGCCACCTGCGCGAGGACCCCCGGCAGCGCGGGCCGCGCGAGGCGGAGCAGGCGGGGGTCGACCGGCCCCGTCATGCCGCCACCTCCCGTCCGCTGGCCACCCGCTCCCGGAACACCCAGTACGAGAAGGCCTGGTAGGCCACGACGCCGGGCAGGACCAGCACCCCGGCGACCGAGATGACCTGCAGGGCCCCGGGTGACGCGGCGGCGCCCGCGACGGTCAGCGAGAAGGCCGGGTCGAGCGTGGAGGGCAGCACGACGGGCGCGTGCGCGGCGAACGCCGCGACGACCCCGCCCAGCGCCGCGAGCGAGGCCGCGCCGAACGCGAGCCCCTCCCGACGGCGGGCCGCCCCGACCCCGGCCACGACGGCGAGGGCCGCCACCGGCGCGGCGACCGGCGCCGCCACCGCGGCCAGCACCACGACGACGACGGCCACGACCCCCGCCGTCGCGATCGCGACCCGGCGCGCCCGGACGCGCACCGGACCCGTCGTGCGCAGCCCGAGGAATGCGGCGCCCGACAGCAGCGCCGCGAGCACCCCGACCAGCGCCCCGACGAGGGCCGGCGCGGATACGAGCGGCGCCAGCGAGCGGGCGACCCCGACGCCGGGGACCGCCCCGCCCGGGCCGAGTGCGAGACCGGTCGTCGCCAGCGCCAGGACCGCGCCGATCCCGGCGGCGCTGCAGAGCGACGACAGGCCCAGGACGACGTCGGCGCGGAGCCGCCAGGCGGCCGAGTCGACCTTGCCGCGGAACTCCAGCGCGACGCCGCGCGCCGCGAGGGCGAGCAGCAGGCCGACCAGGGGCAGGTAGAGCCCCGGGAGCAGCGCGGCGTACCAGGCGGGGAACGCCGCGAACGTCACGCCGATCGCGGCGACCAGCCACACCTCGTTGCCGTCCCAGACCGGGCCGACGGTGCGGACGGCGGCGGCGCGCTCGTGCTCGTCGCGCCCGAGGACGCCGGCGAGCATGCCGACCCCGAAGTCGAAGCCCTCGAGGACGGCGAAGAGCACCCAGCACGCCACGACGAGGGCGAACCAGATCATCGCGAGGTCCATGACCGGCCTCCTGTCAGTAGCTGGGCTCGAGAACCGGGGCGTCCTCGTCGTCGGGGACCTCGACCGGATCGGGGTGCAGGTCGACGAGGTCGGCGCGGGACACGTGCAGCACGAGGCGCACCCAGACCACGGCGAGCACGCCGTAGACCAGCGCGAACCCGGCGAGGGAGAGCCCCAGCTCGGCCGGGGTGAGCGTGGGCGACACCCCGTCGGCGGTGCGGAAGAGGCCGAAGACCAGCCAGGGCTGGCGCGCGGTCTCGGTGAACAGCCACCCGAGGGTCGCGGCCGCCGCGGGCAGCGCCGGGATCACCGGGAGGAACCGGACGAGCCAGCGGTCGCCGAGGGCGAGCCAGCCGCGGCCGGCGGGCTCCAGGTCCCGGCCCCGCCGCGTGCGCCACAGCACCCACGCCGCGACCGCCGTCGCCAGCACCCCGAGTCCGATCATCAGACGGAACGTCCAGTAGGCGACCGGGATCCACGGCGTGTAGTCCCCGGGTCCGAACTGCGCGACGTACCGGGCCGCCAGGTCGTCGATGCCCTGAACGGTCGCCGTCGGGTCGCCGGTGGCGAGGAAGCTGAGCAGCCAGGGGATGTCGAGCGAGGTCGGCTGGGCGTGGCCGGGAAGCGGCACGGCGAAGACCGAGAACGGGGCGTGCGAGGTCGTCTCGTAGAGCGCCTCGGCGGCCGCCATCTTCATCGGCTGGACCTCGGTCATGACCTTGCCCAGCACGTCGCCGGTGAGGGCGACCGCGACACCACCGAGCAGCGTGGTCCAGGCGCCGACGCGGGCGAGGAGCCGCCAGGTGGGCGCCTCGTCCCGCGTCAGCGACGGCCCGTCGCTGACACCTGACGTCAGGACGGCGCCTTCCTCACGTGCGGCCGGGCTGCGCCACCGCCGCCACACCCCGATCGCGAGGAGCAGCGCGCCGCCGGCCATGAACGCCCCGGCGATCGTGTGCGGGAAGGACGCGACCACGACCTCGTTGGTCAGCAGCGCCCCGAAGTCGGCCAGCCGGGCGCGCCCGGTCACCGGGTCGAGGGCCACGCCGACCGGGTGCTGCATGAACGCGTTGGCCGCGAGGATCACGTACGCCGAGATCAGCGTCCCGAGCGCGACCACCCAGATCGTCGCGAGGTGCACCAGCGGGCGCAGCCGGTCCCGCCCGAACCACCACAGGCCCAGGAACGTCGCCTCGAGGAAGAACGCGAGCATCCCCTCGACCGCGAGCGTCGGGCCGAAGACGTCGCCGTAGTACTGCGCGAACGCCGACCACGAGAGCCCGAACTGGAACTCCTGCACCAGCCCGGTCACGACGCCGACCGCGAAGGTCGCCATGAGCAGCTTCCCGACGAGCATCGTGGCGCGGCCGAAGCGCGCGTCCCCGAGCCCGGACCGACGACGCAGCCACCACGCCGTCTGCAGGCCCGCCGTGAGCGCCGAGAGCGAGATCGACAGCGGCACGAACAGGTAGTGGTAGACGGTGACGACGGCGAACTGCAGTCGTGAGAGCTCCAGTGCGGTCACGACGCGCCTCCCTTCGCGGGGCGAGTCCTACGACATCTCGTAGTACCTACGACTCAGCGTAGTACGACGGGTCTCGTTGATACACCGTGTCGCGCAGTACACTCACCTCCGTGGCCCTGGGAGAGCTCGAACGCGCGGTCATGGCCCAGCTGTGGTCGGCGGACGGGCCGCTCACCGTGCGCGACGTGCACGACCACCTGGAGCGCGAGCTCGCGTACACCACCGTGATGACGGTGCTCGGCCGGTTGGCCAAGAAGGGCCTGGTCCGCCAGGAGCGCGACGGCAAGGCCTACCGCTACGCCGCCGCGTCGAGCCGCGAGCAGATGGCCGCCGAGCTCATGATCGACGCGCTCGGCGACGTGGGCGAGGACCGCACCGCCGCGCTGGTCGCCTTCGTGGACCGCGTGGGCCCCGAGGAGGCCGCGGCCCTGCGCCGGGCGCTCGACACGCCGGCCGCGCCGTCCCCGCGATCACCCGAGTCGTGAGAAGGGGCATCGGGGCGCCACACTGACGTGTCATGGCGTCGGTGTGGTTGACGGGGCTCGCCCTCGTCCTCGCCGGGCCCGTGCCTGCCCTGCTCGCGCGCGCCCGGTGGCCGCGCGCCGTGCCGCGCGCCGCCATCGTCCTGTGGCAGGCCGTCGCGGTGGCCGCGGTGCTCGCCGCCGTCGGGAGCGCCCTGGCCGCCCCGGAGGCCATGCTGCGCGTCCTCACCCATCCCCAGGACCGCACCGGCCTGCCCCTGGCGATCGCGGTCGCGGTGGCCGCGATCCTCGCCGGGCTCATCGTCGCGCGCCTGCTGGGGGTGCTCGTGCTGCTCGCCGTGCGGACCCGCGTGCGCCGGGCCCGCCACCGCGACATGGTCGACCTGCTCGCCCGCGCCGAGCAGAACGACGCGGTGGGCTCGCTCGGCGCCGGGACCGTGCTCCGCGTGCTCGACGGCGCCGTCCCCTTCGCCTACTGCGTGCCCGGCCGGGTCGGGCGTGAGGGCCGGGTGGTCGTCACCGGGGCCGCGCTCGACACCCTCTGCCCGAACGAGCTGCGGGCCGTCGTCGCCCACGAGCAGGCCCACCTCGCCGCGCGCCACGACCTCGTCCGCGAGGGCTTCACCGCGCTGCACCAGGCCTTCCCGGTGGTGGTGCGCAGCCGTGAGGCCCGCGACGCCGTGACCCTGCTGCTGGAGATGCTCGCCGACGACGCCGGGCGCCGCCGCCACGGCGACGAGGCCATGGCCGGGGCGCTGGACGCGTTCGCCTCGAGCACCGGGTCGAGCACCGAGCACGACGATGTCCTGATGCGCCGTGACCGCGTCCGCGCCCACGTGCGGGGCGGGCGGGCCCTCGCGGCCGGGACCTACCTCGCCGCGGTCGCCCTCGTCGTCGTCCCCACCGTCACGATCATCATCCCCTGGCTCGCCGACGCCCTGCCGACGTTGGGGCTACCGCCCATGTGAGCGGACGGGGCCGCCTCGCGACCACCTCGTTCACCGGGGCTTGTCCCCCGGCCAGTCCCGCATCGCCGCGCGGTCGCGTCCGCGGTGCGACCCGCGCCGGCGGCGGCGCCGGAACCGGCCCGCGAACCCCGCCGTCTCCAGGAGCGCCAGCACCCCGACCACCCACCAGCACAGCATCGCCGACTCCCTCCACCGGATGTCGACGCTATCCACTCACCCACCGTCAGCCTGGGAGCGACACGCGGTGAGTCATCTCCCGTCCACTCCGTCCGCCGAGGTCGCTGCCGCGCGCAACCGGTCCGCGGCCGCGAACGGGTCCAGACCGCCACCGGCCACCTCCGCCGCCAGGGCGTCCAGCGCCGCGGAGCCCGAGACCGCACGCAGCTGCGCGCGCAGGTCGGCGAGCGCGATCGCCTCGACCTCCGCGCGGGCCCGGCGTCGCCTGCCCTCGTCGCCGCGCCCGTGCTCGACCGTCCAGGCTCGGTGGGCGTCGATCGCGGCGAGCAGCTCGTCGACGCCCTCGCCCGCCGAGGCGACGGTGCGCACCACCGGGATCCGCCACCGGGGGCCGGTCCCGCGCCGCGACATCGCCATCGCGTTCTGCACCTCGCGCACGGCCGCGTCGGCACCCTCGCGGTCGGCCTTGTTGACGCAGAAGACGTCGGCGATCTCGAGCACCCCGGCCTTGGCCGCCTGCACGCCGTCCCCCATGCCGGGCGCGAGCAGCACGACCGTGGTGTCGGCGAGCGCCACGACCTCCACCTCGGACTGGCCGACCCCCACGGTCTCGACGAGCACAACGTCGCACCCCGCCGCGTCGAGCACGCGCAGCGCCTGCGGGGCGGCCGCCGCGAGCCCGCCGAGGTGGCCGCGGGTGGCCATGGAGCGGATGAAGACGCCGGGGTCGGTGGCGTGCTCGCTCATCCGGACGCGGTCGCCGAGCAGCGCACCCCCGGAGAACGGGGAGCTGGGGTCCACCGCGAGCACCCCGACCCGGCGGTCGTCCGCCCGCAGGGCGGACACGAGCGCGGACGTCGTCGTCGACTTCCCGACGCCGGGCGACCCGGTCAGCCCGACGACGACCGCGTGCCCGGTGTGGGGCGCGAGGGCGGCGGCGAGGTCCCGCACGAGCGGTCCCCCGTCCTCCACCAGGGAGATCAGCCGGGCCACCGCCCGCGGGGAGCCGTCCCGGGCGCGCGCGACGAGGTCGTCGAGGTCCGTGCCAGCCGCCACGCGGCCGATCCTGGCATCCGGACCACGCCACCGGTCCGCTCGGAGGGGCTCACCCGTCCGGGGCCGGGGTGGCGGCCGTCACCTGCTGTGCGTCTCGATTCAGTCGCTTACTGTCCCAAGCATGACTGCACTGGTGGACGCATCCGTCGGCGTCGTGGCCGTGGACCACGTCGGCATCGCCGTGCCCGACCTCGACGCGGCCATCGACTGGTACGCGCAGACCCTCGGCCTCGAGGCCACGCACACCGAGACCAACGAGGAGCAGGGCGTCCGCGAGGCGATGCTGCACGCCCCGGGCGACGCCTCCGGCGCCGCGGTGCAGCTGCTCGCCCCGCTGAACGAGTCCTCCACGATCGCGAAGTTCATCGACCGCAACGGGCCGGGACTGCAGCAGGTCGCCTACCGGGTCACCGACGTCGAGGACACGGCCGCGAAGCTCCGCGAGAAGGGCGTGCGCCTGCTCTACGAGACCGCGCGCCGCGGCACCGCGGACTCCCGCGTCAACTTCGTGCACCCCAAGGACGCCGGTGGGGTGCTCGTCGAGCTGGTGCAACCCGCCGCCGGCCACTAGGAAGCTCCCCACAGCCATCTTCTCCGCCGTCCCTACCCGTCGGTAGCCTTTCGCCAACCGACACCCCGGAGGCATCTGACCGTGCACGAGATCCGCGACGCCATCCTCGCCGACGACACCGCCGCGCTGAGCGGCGTCACCGTCCCCGAGTCCTACCGGGGCATCACGGTGCACGCCGACGAGGCCGAGATGTTCGCCGGCATGCCCGCCAAAGAGAAGGACCCGCGCAAGTCGCTGCACCTCGACGACGTGCCGACGCCCGAGGTCGCCCCCGGCGAGGCGCTCGTGGCCGTCATGGCCAGCGCCATCAACTACAACACCGTGTGGACGTCGATCTTCGAGCCGGTGTCCACCTTCGGCTTCCTCAAGCGCTACGGGCGCATCTCGCCGCTCGCGAAGCGCCACGACCTGCCCTACCACGTCGTGGGCTCGGACCTCGCCGGCGTCGTCCTCAAGGTCGGCGCGGGCGTGCAGATGTGGAAGCCGGGCGACAAGGTCGTCGCGCACTGCCTGTCGGTGGAGCTCGAGAGCCCCGCCGGGC
>JAVXWR010000596.1:0-2843 GCA_032230725.1 Actinomycetota bacterium | reverse complement strand
CGTTCGGCCCAGCGGCGCCCATTCCTCCGGGCAGGACATGACCGAGCGTCATTGCCTTCCGTCGCCCAAGGACACGCCGTGGCGCTACGGCACTCGTCCGTACTCGGAAGGTATTCGGACGCCGAGGCTCTCCACTGATCGTCTTGCGGCTCACGCCCGTTCGGCGCAGTCACCGCTGCAGCGAGTGGGTCTCCTGCGCGTCCGGACGGGTGGGCCGGCGGGCCGTCACCGCACCGGAATCGTTTCCGAAGTGCACCGGTTCGGACCAGCGCCGCCCCGTCGGACGCCGCGTCGAGAACCACCGCTCGTCGTGCCGGCCGTCAGCCGGTCGGTCGATCCCGGACGATCAGCGGGACGATCAACGGACGGGCGGGGTGCACGCGACCTCGGTGAGCACCGGGTCGCGCGGGAAGCGCAGCGCGGTGCGCGCCGGGGCGCCGAGGAGGTTCTCCCGGAACCGCGACCACGTCAGCGGCGCGGACACCGAGTCCTCGAGCTCGCGGATCGCCGGGCACTGCAGGGCCCGCCCGGCCGCCGCGACGTCGTCGGCGCGCACCGCGCGGTCGTCGGGCGCGACGCCGCCGCCCCGCGCCACCGACCACGCCGCGGGCAGGTTCTTGTCGTGCCCGACGCGGCCGTCGGGGACCATCGTCGTGTGGGCCGCGAGCGGCTCCGCGAGCCCGACGGTGTCGGTCACCCGCACGTCGAGCGGGTTGAGCGCCCCCGCCGCGCCGAGGTTGAGGAACACCATCCCGCTCGGCTGCCGGGGCGCCAGCGGCACGGTCTCCCACTCCGGGCCGGCCGGGCCCAGGCCACGGGCCTGCAGGGCGAGCACGGGAACGGGGCTCTGCGCGATCAGCTTCGCGCCGCCGGCGACGTAGGGGTGGCCGCGGTAGTCGTCCGCGGTCAGCGGGTGGGACGTCCCGAGCAGCTTCACGTAGAAGTGGCGCTCGTCGGCGATCCCGGACGCGGAGATGCCGTCGTAGGCGGTGCGCGCGTGGGTCCCGACGGCGAGCGCCCACAGCAGCAGCGCCAGGAGCGGGAGCACCGTGCGCCGCCGCACCGGCAGCGCCATCACCGGCATGAGCAGGCAGAACACCGCCGGCAGCAGCATCCGGGCGTGCATGAAGTCCCCGCCGACGCGCACGACGTAGACCACTACCGCCAGGCCGCCGACGACGGGGGCCAGCGCGACCGCGGCGGTCCCGGCCCGGTCCCAGGCGCGGGTCGCGCGGACGTCGGGGTCGGCGGGGTCGAGGCCCTCGGCCGGGGCCCGACCCCGGCGGCGTGCCCACCACTCGCTGCGGGCCAGCCGGGGCCCGGCGATCAGGGCCGCCGCGATCAGCAGGATCGTCGCCGGGAGGAGCAGCCAGTAGGTGGCGACCATGTCCCGCAGGTAGGAGTAGCCGCGGCCCCACAGCGCGACCCCGGCCTCCTTGGCCAGCGCGGTGGAGGGCAGGAGCAGCCCGTAGTAGCCGGCGCGGAACACCTCGTAGCCCGCGGCCGGGGCGACGCACAGCGCGCCGAGCCCGACCACGCGCAGCCACCCGCGCCGGTCGCGGGGCTGCTCGAGCACGGCGAGCGCGACCCCGGCCGTGAGCGAGACGAGGGCGAGGTCGGGGCGCACCAGTGGACCGAGCCCGACGACGAGTGCGGTTGGCCAGGCGGGCCCGGGGCGGCGGCGGGCGCCGGGCGGTGCGAAGAGCCGCGGTTCGCGCTGGGAGCGCCGCACGAGCAGCCACCAGGTGAACCCCAGCCAGCAGAACGAGAGCCCGGTCTCCAGCCCGGAGGTGCCGAAGTCCCAGAACGGGGGCATCGCGAGCACGACGAGCCCGCCGGCCGGGACGACCACCCGGCCGAGCCCGGTGAGCCGGCGCGCGCCGTCGAGGGCGAGGGCGAGGGCGGCTGCGGAGAGCACCAGGCCGGCGCCCACCGCGGCGTACTCGAGGCGCACCGGCAGCATCGCGAGCCCGATCAGGACGACGGTCCAGAGCGTCGAGGTGTTGGTCTCCACGCGCTCGCCGACGTTGAACACCGGACCGTGCCCGGCGAGGATCTGCCGCACGGTGCGCAGGAAGATCAGGCCGTCGTCGGACATCCAGCGGCGCTGCCACATGAGCACCACGTCGAGGACGACGGCGAGGACGAGCAGGACCGCGGTCGTCGTGACCGGGCGGCGCCGGGCCCGCCGTGCGAGGCCCCCGGTGAGCTCGGCGGCGCGGCCGGCGGGGTGCCGGGTCGCCCCCGCGAGGCGACCGGGCGCGGCGGGCTGCGTGGTGCCGGAGGTCGCCGTCTCGGCCGTCACCGGTCCTCCCCCTGCCGGTCCCGCCGGCATCCCTCTCATCCCGGTACCAGGCGCCGCGGACCGTCGGCGCCGAGCCGGGCCGACCACGTGCGGGCCTGCGCGTCGGTGAGGACGGCGACCTGGTCGACGACGACCCGCAACCGGGCGGCGGCGTCGCCCGCAGCGTCCCACGCGGGACGGAACGCGGGGTCCAGGACGCCCGGCGCGCCGTCGGCGAGTCGCCCGACCAGGTCGGTCAGCAGGGCCCGCTCCCGCTGCTGGGCGGCGAGCCGCACGGGGTCGGACATCACCCAGCGCACCGCGGCCCCCTTGAGCAGCGTGACCTCCGCCCGCGCGCCCGCCGGCACGAGGAGGTCGTCGTCGGGACCCGGGGTGTCGCCGGTGACGGCGAGCGTCGCGTCGACCGCCGCGGCGACGAACCGGCCGACGAGCTCGCTGGTCAGGCGCTTGAGCGCGACCTGCGCCTCGAGCGTGCCCGGCTCCCCGGCCTCCCGAGCGACCGCCCGCAGCGGCGGGTAGGCGGCGAGGCGCTCGGCCG
>JAVXWR010000595.1:0-9125 GCA_032230725.1 Actinomycetota bacterium | reverse complement strand
GACGGTGTCGGGGGTCGACGGCAGGTGGGGCCCGGTCGGCTCGCCGCGTTCCAGCGGGGGGAGCGCGGCGAGGGCCTTCGCGATGCGGTCCGGGCTCACGGGCGGGGTCATGGACGGGACTCTCCTTCGTGGGGGGCGCTGTCGTCGGGGGCGCCGTCGGTGGCGAGGCGGGTCAGGGCGGCGACGGCGTCGAGGTGCTCCGCCATGGCCCGTCGTGCCGCCTCGCCGTCGCGGGCGCGGACCGCGACGGCGATCGCCCGGTGCCCCTCGACGGAGATGCGGCGCGCACGGCGGGTGAGGTGCGAGCGGCGGCGGACGTCCGGGGTCCAGGAGCAGGCGAGCGTGTTCACCGTCGCGAGCAGCGGGTTCTGGCTCGCCCGGGCCAGGGCGGAGTGGAACTCGACGTCCAGGCGCACCGACTCGGCGGTGACGAGCCCCTCGTGCGAGCGCGCCAGGAGGTCCTCGAGCTGCAGCAGGTCCGACGGGGTGGCCCGCAGGGCGGCGAACTCCGCGATGCGCGGCTCGACGACCGCGCGCAGCTCGGCGACGTCGGCGAGCTCCTTCTCGGTCTCGTCCAGCCCGGCGTGCAGCTCGCCGACCTGTGCCGGCGGCAGGCACACGACCGTCCCCCGGCCCTGCACGCGCTCGACGAGGCTCTTCGACTCGAGCTGCCCCAGCGCCTCGCGCACCGATCCCCGCGAGACGGCGAGGGACCCGGCGAGCTCGCGCTCCGCCGGGAGCCTCGCCCCGGGCGTCAGCTCGCCCGTGGCGATGAGGCGCTCCAAGTGGGCGGCGATCTCGTCCCCCACGCCGTGGGTCCGGCGACGGGGGAGCGGGGGGACGGTCACGCGGGCTCCTGGGCCGCGGCCGTCGATGTCTCCGCCGCCTCGCCCTCGCCGGGCTCGGCCCGGCGCGCGGCCAGCGTGTGGGCGACGAGCGCGAACACCGGGCCGAGCGCGTTCATCGCCAGCACCGACACCCACGCCGCCCAGGGGTTCTGCGGCGCGAAGCCGAACCCGCCGAACATCGTCGCGAAGTAGGACGCGAAGCCGAGGAACATGCCGGGGATCAGCGCGAGCACCCGGGTGCGTCCGGCGTACATGAGCGCGGTGTTGACGACGAGGATGACCGCGGCCAGCACGGCGTCCTGGGCGAGCTGCCCGGACGCGGGCTTCCACGCGGTGTCGAGCAGGACGATGACCAGCGCGAACGTCGAGCCCGCGGCCATCGTCGGCCAGAGCTTCACCAACGTCGCCCGGTGGGGGCCGCCGGCGAGGAAGGTCGCCGCCCAGCCGATGAAGATGCCCCAGACCGGGAGGTTCAGGGCGTTGCCACCGATGAAGGCGGTGGTCGCGGCGAGGACCGAGGAGACGATCTCGTTCGGGAGTCGCAGTCGCATGGGATCCCTGCTTCGGCCGGGCCTGGGCGTGGTCCGAGAGGTCGAGTGGTTCGACCAATCCGGCACCGAGTCAGACACAGCCCCGGGCGGGCAGGAAGGCGTGTTCCACGACGTTCACGAGACGGTGACGCCGGGCGCCGATCGCGACCCGCCGTCGTCACACGTCCGTGAGGTGGGCTCCGCGGAGCGCGCAGACGGCCACCAGCGGGGTGTCCCGCCCGGCGAGCCCGGGCACGACCTCGTCGAGGAGCTCGACCAGCTCCCCGTGGGTCGCGACCCGCCGCGCGGGGCAGCCGAGCGCGGTCGCGAGCCCGGCCATGTCGATCTCGGCGAACTCCGGCCACGGCGCCTTCCCGCCCGCCTCGGCGGCGAGCCGGTCCATGATCGCGTAGCGGCCGTTGTCCATGACGAGCACGAGGACCCCGACGCCGTAGTGCGCGGCCGACCACAGTGCCTGCACGCCGTAGAGCGTCGAGCCGTCGCCCACCACGGCCACCACGGGGCGGGTCGGCGCGCCCATCCGCACCCCGATCGACGCGGGGACCCCGAAGCCGAGCCCACCCTCCGCCGCGGAGAGGAAGCCCAGCGGCGCGCGGGCCGGGACGAGGCGGTGCAGGTCGGGCCGCGATGACGGGGTCTCCTCCACGACGACCGCGTCGGCCGGCAGCCGCGCCGCGAGCGCCGTGAACACCGCCGGGGCGTCGAGTGGATCGGCGGAGCCACGAGGGGAGGATTCGGTCGCTCTCTCCGCCCGAGGGCTCCCCTCGTGCTGCGACGGGGCAGGCAGGGCGGCCGTCAGTGCACTGACCGTCCGGGCCGGATCGGCGAGCAGGGCCAGGTCGGCGCGGCTGTGGTGCAGGTCCTCGGCGTCGTCGGTGACCAGCGCGATCGTCGTGCCCGGCGCCACGAGCTCGCCGGGCGAGTACTGGTACTGACGGAAGACCGGCGCCCCGACCACGAGCAGCAGGTCGTGCCCGCCGAGCGCCGCCCGGAGCTCCTCGCGCGAGGGCGGCAGGTGCCCGGCGAACAGTCGGTGGTCCTGGGGGAACCCCGCCCGGGCGGCGAACGCCTCCTGCCACACCGGCGCGCGCAGGTGCTCGGCCAGGCCCACGAGGGCGGCCCACGCGGCGGCCCCGTCGGCGTCGGCCCCCACGACGATCGCCGGGCGGCGCGCGGCGGCGACGAGCCCGGCCAGCTCGGCGACCGCCTCGGGCTCCGGACCCCGGCCGCGGCGCACGACGACGGGGGTCGGGAGGACCCGGGGGTCGGCCGGGGCACCCCAGTCGTCGCTGGGGACGGTGACGACCGCCGGGCCGCGCCCGGTCAGCGCCTCGTGGAACGCACGGTCGAGCGCCCCGGGGACGTCCTCGGGGCGGGACGGACCGTGCGTCCACACCGGGTAGGCGCCGGCGAGGCCGTCGAGATCGCCGGTCAGGAACGGCCGCGAGGCCAGGTGGCGGCGGTCCTGCTGCCCGACGAGGACCACGAGCGGCACCCGGTTCATCCGCGCCGTCGCGAGCGCGCCGACCGCGTTGCCCAGGCCCGCCGTCGTGTGCAGCACGACCAGGGCGGGCCGGTCGGTGGCCGTCGCGTACCCGGTGGCGAGACCGACGACGGAGCCCTCGTGCAGGGCGAGAGTGAACTCGAGGTCGTCGGGCAGGTCGGTCAGCAGGCTGATCTCGGTCGACCCGGGGTTCGCGAAGATCCGGTCGAGTCCCCGCCGGCGCAGGACGTCGAAGGCGGCGTCGCGGACGGTGCCCTCCCGCGCGTCGGACGTCACGACGCGGCGCGGTCGGGCTCAGGCGCGGCCTCCGCGAGGTCGTCGGCGCGCCGCGTCCGGGTCACCGTGGCCACCGCCACCGCCCCCAGGGCCGCCACCAGCGCGAACACGAAGAAGCCCCAGGGGTAGGCGAGGCCGCCCGCCACCAGGGCTCCGGTCAGCGCGGGGCCCGTGATCGCGCCGAGCCGCCCGACCCCGCTCGCCGAGCCGAGGGCGGTCGCCCGCATCGCGGTCGGGTAGACGCGACCCACCCAGGCGTAGACCAGCACCTGGGAGGAGAACACGAAGATCCCGGCGAGCAGGATCGCGACGTAGACGGTGGCGCCGGGAAGGCGCACAGCGAGCAGCGCGAGGAAGACGGCCGCCGTGACGAACCACGTGATCGTCGCGGGTCGCACGCCGATCCGGTCGGCGACGCGGCCGCCGATGAGCAGCCCGATGACGGCGCCGACGTTGAGCGCCAGCAGCTGGTAGAGCGCCTGGGTCAGCTGGTAGCCGGCGAGGCGCATGATCTCGGGCAGCCAGGTGTTCAGGCCGTAGACCAGCAGCAGGCCCATGAACGAGGCGACCCAGAAGGCGATCGTCGGTCCCGCGAAGCCCGCCCGGAACAGCTCGCGCACCGGGTTGACGCGGGTCTCGCGGACGGCCGCCTCACGGACGACCGGCGGGGTGTCGCGCGGCAGCTTCGCCGCGAGCACCGGCACCAGGGCGAGCGCGGGGAGGGCCCCGGCCACGAACAGGAACTGCCAGCCCAGCGTGGCGACGAACAGGGCCCCGAGCAGCGAGGCCGCGACCGCACCGACGTGGTAGCCGGTCATGAGGGTCGTCATGGAGCTGTTGCCGCGCCGTCCGGGGGAGTGCTCGGCGACCATCGCGAGCGCCACCGGGACGACGCCGCCAAGCGGGACGCCCGCGACGAAGCGCAGGATCCCGAGGGTCAGCGGGTCGGGCGCGAGCGCGCACGCGGCACCGAGGACGGAGAAGGCGAGGACGCAGGCGAGGATCGTGCGGCGCCGGCCCACGACGTCGCTCACCGGTCCCACCGCGAGCGCGCCCACCATGACCCCGAGCAGGCCGACGGTGGCCACCGTCGTGGCGCTGCCAGGATCGAGGGCGAAGACGGGGTCGCGGCGCAGGACGGGGATGACCACCCCGAGCACGACGAGGTCGTACCCCTCCAGCGCGACCGCGGCCCAGCAGAGACCCCGCACCCAGCCGGAGGCCGGGGCGGTCGTCGTCGACGGCTCGGACATGTGCCACCTCCCCGCGGGTCGCGACGTCGGCGTCACCTCCCGCGTCCCGGAGTATGGGAGACCGCGGTCACGCCCGTCAGCCGGTCCTCGCGCTCACCGGAATTCGGGGCCGATCCGGTCGCCGCGGTGCCCGAGGCGTCGTGACGCGGCCGCGGCGGCCATCCGTACGGCGGGAATGAACGGCGGCAGCGACGCGGACGCCGGGACGACGACGGCGAGCGCGGCCACCACCCGGTCCGCGGCGTCAACGACGGGGGCGGCCACGGACGCCGCCCCCTCGGTCATCTCCTCGCGCGAGAGGCAGTAGCCGGTGCGGCGGGCGGCGTCGAGCGCCTCGCGCAGCGCGGCGGGATCGGTGATGGTGCCGGGCGCCAGCCGCGGCAGCCCCCGGGCGACGATCTCCTCGACGAGCGTGGTCGGGGCGTGGGCGAGCAGGACCTTCCCGGGGCCGCTCGCGTGCAGCGGCATGTCGCGGCCCACCCGGGAGCGCACCGTGAACTCCTCGTCGTGCCCGGCCAGCCGTTCGACGAACAGTGCGCGGTGCCCGTCGAGGACGACCAGGTGCACGACGTGGCCGGTCGCGGCGGCGAGATCCTGCATGGGCGGGAGGGCGGCCTCGCGCAGGTTGCGGGCCGACGGGGCGAGGGCGCCCACGCGCCACAGCCGCATCCCGATGCGGTACCGCCCGCGGCCGACGCGCTCCAGGGCCCCCCAGGTCACGAGCTCCGCGACGATCCGGTGTGCCGTCGCCGGGGGCAACGAGGTGGCGGCCACGATGTCGGCGAGGGCGAGCTCGGGGGAGGCGTCGGAGAACGCGGCGAGCACGCCGAGTGCACGGCCCAGCACAGAGCGCGGAGGATCCCCCGCCACCGGTTCTGTGAGGTGGGTCATCGGCCGGGATGCCCCCGCAGCGATCTCGCCACACCCGGCGAGTCGCGGTGACTCCGGGCGGACGCGGCTCCTAGCCTGGTCCGACGACGAGGGTTGCGCGCGTCGCCCCGCGGTGGTCGGGCCCCGTCGGGAACGGAGGGAGCTCGGGATGTCGGCAGGATTGTTCGATGCCGAGTCCCTGCACATGGGTCCGCCCGACCCGACACGCCCCGAGTCGTCGGCCGGCGGCTCGTCGCCCTCCGATGCGGCGGATCCCGCCGTGCGGCCCCGCCGCGACGTCCCGACGCCCACCCCGATCAGCACCCATGGCCCGGCGACCGTCCTCGCCATGTGCAACCAGAAGGGCGGCGTCGGGAAGACGACCTCGACGATCAACCTCGGTGCGGCCCTCGCGGAGTACGGCCGCCGGGTGCTGCTCGTCGACTTCGACCCGCAGGGGGCGCTGTCGGTGGGGCTCGGTGTCCAGCCGCACGAGCTCGACGTCACGATCTACAACCTGATCATGGAACGGCGCGTGACCCTCGACGACGTCGTGCGGCCCACCTCCGTCGAGGGTCTCGACCTGCTGCCCTCGAACATCGACCTCTCGGCCGCCGAGGTCCAGCTCGTCACCGAGGTCGGGCGCGAGCAGACCCTCGGGCGCACCCTGGCGCCGGCACTCGGTGACTACGACTACGTGCTCGTCGACTGCCAGCCCTCCCTCGGGCTGCTGACCGTCAACGCGCTGGCCTGCGCGCACGGGGTGCTGATCCCGCTGGAGTGCGAGTACTTCTCGCTGCGCGGCGTGGCCCTGCTCATGGACACGATCGAGAAGGTGCAGGACCGGCTGAACCCCGAGCTGGAGATCACCGGCATCCTGGCCACCATGTACGACCCGCGCACGCTGCACACCCGCGAGGTGATGGCCCGCGTCGTCGAGGCGTTCGGCGAGCTCGTCTTCGACACGGTCATCAACCGCACCGTCCGCTTCCCGGAGACCACCGTCGCCGGCGAGCCGATCACCCGGTGGGCGTCGAAGTCGGCCGGCGCCGAGGCCTACCGTGCCCTGGCCCGCGAGGTCCTCGCCCGGTGAGCACCGCCGCCCCGGAACGACAGGCTCCCGACCGCCCGGGGTTCCAGGTCACCCTGGAGAACTTCACCGGGCCGTTCGACCTGCTCCTCGCACTGATCGGGCGCCACGAGCTCGACGTCACCGAGGTCGCACTGCACCGGGTGACCGACGACTTCATCGCCTACACCGCCGCCCTCGGGGGGTCGGCCGACCTCGAGGAGACGACCGGCTTCCTCGTCGTCGCCGCGACCCTGCTCGACCTCAAGGCGGCCCGCCTGCTCCCCGCGGCCGAGGTGGAGGACGAGGAGGACCTCGCCCTGCTCGAGGCCCGCGACGTCCTGTTCGCCCGGCTGCTGCAGTACCGGGCCTACCAGCAGGTCGCGGCGCTCTTCCGGGAGCTGGAGGGTGCGGCGCGGCGGCGGTACCCCCGCGCCGTGTCGCTGCCGCCGGAGCTGGCCGCGCTGCTGCCGCCGGTGGACCTCGGCGTCGACGCCGCCGGGTTCGCGGAGGTCGCGGCCGCGGTGTTCCGGCCGGCGCCCCCACCGATGGTCGGCCTGGACCACCTGCACGCGCCGTCGGTCTCGGTGCCCGAGCAGGTGGAGCTCATGACCGCCCGGCTGCGGCTCGCGGGCCGGCTGACGTTCGCGCAGCTGTGCGAGGACGCGGCGCACGGGGTCGAGGTCGTCGGGCGCTTCCTCGGGGTGCTGGAGATGTACCGCTCGCGCCAGGTCGCGCTCGACCAGGACGAGGCGTTCGCCGAGCTCGCCGTCCGGTGGGCGCCGGGCGACGACGACAGCGGGAGTGCCGCGCTGGACCCGGAGCGCTCGTGAGCTCGGCCGAGGAGGAGCTCCCGGCGCTGGGCGACGACGCCGAGCTGGACGCCGCGATCGAGGCGGTGCTCATGGTCGTCGACGCCCCCGTGCCCGCGGGCCAGCTCGCCGAGGTGCTGGAGGAGCCGGTCGCGCGGGTGGTCGGCGCGCTCGAGCGCCTCGCCGCGTCGTACGCGGACCGGGGCTTCGAGCTGCGGGTCACCGACGAGGGCTGGCGGTACGCCTCGCGGGGCCGGTTCGCGCCGTACGTGGAGCGGTTCGTGCTCGACGGGCAGCGCTCGCGGCTGACGCGGGCGGCGCTGGAGACCCTCGCCGTCGTCGCCTACCGGCAGCCGGTGACGCGCTCGCGGGTGGCCGCGGTGCGCGGGGTCAACGTCGACGGCGTCATGCGCACGCTCACCGCGCGGGGACTGATCGTCGAGGCGGGACTGGACGCGTCGACCGGCGGCACCCTGTACCGGACCACCGAGCTCTTCCTGGAGCGGCTGGGCCTGGCCTCGCTCGAGGACCTGCCCCCGATCGCGCCGCTGCTGCCCGAGGTGGACGACATCGACGAGCTGTAAGGGGGCCGGATTCGAGCGAAGGGCACCTTCAGTCGGCTAGATCGACGAGGGCGCCCCTCGGTGGAACGCCCGCGCTACCGGGCGGCCCGGGCCGCCGGGATCGCGACGAGCGCGGCGGCCACCACCAGGGCGCCGCCGAGGGCGAGGGCGGGCCGGGCGTCGTCGCCGTCCAGCAGGGCCACGCTCACCGGACCCACGGCCTGGCCCAGCGCGTAGACGGCGGAGAAGACCGCGACGACGGGTCCGGCGCCGCGGCCCGCGAGCGTCCGGGCGAGCGGCAGGGTCAGCATGACGATCGCGACGAACGTGCCGCCGAAGACGACCGCCGAGACGACGACGGCGGCGGGTGCGGCCACGAGCGCCGGCAGCGCGAGCCCGACGGCCTGCACCCCGAGGGCGGCGATCAGCGTCGGGCCCCGGCCGCGGCGGGCCGCGATCCGGGCCCACACCACGCAGGAGGGCACCCCGGCGAGCCCGGCGATCGTCCAGCAGCTCGCCGCGACCCACCCGGGCCCGATCCCGGTCGCGACGTCGACGAGGAACGTGCCGGTGATGATGTAGCCCGCGCCCTCGAGGAAGTAGGCGACGCCGAGCGCCACGAGGAGCAGCACCCGGGGCGGTGGCCCGGCGCCCTCGCCGCCGTCGTCGGGGTCGGTGGGCAGCCGCGCCAGCCGCAGCGCGGGGACGGCGAGCGCGAGCGCGAGGACCGCGGCGAGGTACCAGGTGGCGGTCCAGCCGCCGACCGCCGCGGCGAGCGGGGTCACCGCGCCGGAGAGCGCGATCCCGGCGCCGACCCCGCCGAAGACCCAGCCGGCGAGGTCGTCGCGGCCGTGGCGGCGCAGGAGGGTCAGCACCAGGTCGGCGGCGGTGACGAAGGCGAAGGCGCTCGCGACCCCGGAGACGAACCGGGCGCCCGACCAGACCACGGACGACGTCGTGAGCGGCATGGCGGCGAGCGTCGCGACGGTCAGGGCGAGACCCGCCGTCAGGACGGCGCCGCGGTGCCGGCGGACGAGCGGCGCCGCGGCCAGGAGGCAGCCCACGAGGTAGCCGACGTAGTTGACCGAGGCGAGCAGGCCGGCGTCGGCGGTCGACAGGCCGATCTCGGCGCCCATCACCGGGATGATCGGGGTGAACACGAACCGGCCGACGCCCATCGCCGCGGCGAGGGCGGCCGCCCCGGCGGCGACCGCGAGCCGCAGGCGCGGTCGGGCCGCGACCGTCGACGTCGACACGACCCGGGAGCCTAGTGGACGCGACCCACTACGCTGGACCCCTGTGACCGAGGGTGAGCAGGGAGTCCGCCTGCAGAAGGTGCTCAGCGAGGCCGGCGTGGCCTCGCGGAGGCAGGCAGAGAT
>JAVXWR010000587.1:0-7069 GCA_032230725.1 Actinomycetota bacterium | reverse complement strand
GGTGGCTGACGCCGGACCCGGATCCGGAGGCGCTGGTGGTGCTGCTGGTGGCCGAGGCCTACCTCGGGGTCACGCGCGGCCTGGCCATCGGGGTGGGTGGTCCCCGAGGGGTGCGTGACAAGCTCGCGTTGCGCGCGGCGCCGCCCGGGCAGTTCGTCATGGCGCTGGCCTGGTGGGCGCCGGCGGCCGCGACCGCGGGACTGATCTATCTGGCGTGGGGAGCGATCGCCGGCGACCCGGAGGCCCTGGTCACCTCGACGGTCCGGGCCGCCAGCGACGCCGACCGGCTGCCGACCGCGAGCGGCATCGTCCTGATCCTGATCTTCGTCCGCGCCGGGCTGTTGACGGGGCTGGGTGAGGAGCTGCTCTTCCGGGGCGCCCTCTACGGCTGGCTGCGCCTGCGACTGTCTCCAGCTCCGACCGTGCTGCTCACCGCCCTGCTGTTCGTGCTCGAGCACGGTGTCCGGCCGGTCCTGATCCCGCTGGTGCTCTGCTACGGCCTCGCCGCCGGGGTGGTCCGCCACCGCAGCAGCTCGACACTGACCACGCTGACGATCCACGTCCTGACCGATCTCGGGCTGTTCGCCGCGGCGGTCGCTCTCACCTGACCCGAGACCCTTCCCGAGGGAGACCTGGATGTCCGGAACTGCCACCCCCGCCGCGGGCGAACACGGCTCGCTGCCCCAGCCGATCGCGCACCCGGGCATCACCGGCGCGACCGCACTGGTCACCGGCGCGTCCCGTGGCATCGGTGCCGCGATCGCCGCGGCACTCGCGGCTGCGGGTGCCCGCGTCGTGCTCACCGGCCGCGACCGCGACGCGCTGGCCGAGGCCACCGAAGCTGCCGCCTCCGTCAGCACCGCCGGTCGCCGGCCGATCGCCCTGGCCGCCGACCTCGCCGACGCCGACCAGGTCTCCTCGCTGCATCGCCGGGTCCTCGAGCAGGTGGGCCCGGTCAATCTGCTGGTCGCCGCGGCCGGCGGGCTCGGAGACCCGGTCCCGCTGGTGTCGATGACCGACCGGCAGTGGTTCGCGAGTGTCGACGCCAACCTGACCACGGCCTTCTACACCCTGCGGGCGTTCCTGCCCGACATGATCGAGGCGCGCCGCGGGTCAGTGGTCACGGTCGCCTCGACCGCGGGCCGCCAGCCGTCGCCCGCCTCCCCGGCCTACGGCGCGGCCAACGCCGGACTGCTCATGCTGACCCGGCAGGCCGCACTCCAGGTCGGCGGACACGGTGTGCGGCTCAACGCGGTCGCCCCGGGCTCGATCCACACCGATCGCCTCGACACGCTGATGCCCCACGCCGCTCAGGAGCGCCTGGCCGCCGCGCACCCACTGGGACGGCTGGGCACGCCCGACGACATCGCCCGGGCCACGCTCTACCTGCTCAGTGACCAGGCCTCGTGGATCACCGGCGCCACCCTCGACGTCAACGGCGGCCGCCTCATGGCCTGACGCTCTACTCCGCGTCCCTGCCACGGAGCAGTGGACGTCGGGCTCGAACGCGGACCGCCGTCAGGACTCGGCATCCATCAGGTCGGAGCCGAGCAGGGTGCGGCTCGGCGTCGGCGGGTCGCCTTGCTCGTCGCCCGCCCGCGGAGCGTCGTCGGACGCGGTGACGCGGCCCGCGTCATCGCTGTCCTTCCCTGACCTGCTCTGCGCGTGGTGGCCGAGCGACGCACCGATCTGCGTGAGGACGCCGCCGACCTGGTGTCCGGACCGGGTCGCGTCGTGGTCCGACCGTCCTGTCGCGTGCTGCGACGACCGGGTCGGGGCGGGGGTGGCGCCCTGGTTCTGGTCCTGGCGGGTCGTCGTGGAGCGTGGTGGACGGTCGGTGGAGTCGGACCCGGCCCGGGCGTGCGACCCGGTGGAGGTCCGCTGCAACGCATCGACGACGCGGGGGGAGTCCGCGGTGCTGTCCCGGGTCCCGCTCGGAGCGCTGCGTGCCGACGCGGTGGCGGCGGACGCCGTGACGGCCGATGCGGTGTGCCCGGACGAGGTGTGGCCGGACACGGCGTCGTCGACGCCTGCTGGCGCCGGGGGCGGCAGCGGGGTCAGCGGGAGGACCGGAGTCGGCACGGCGGCCGTCGCGGCCAGCGTCGCGCCGGCGCTGCCGACGGCGGGGACCTCGCCCGCGAACGCCGACATCCCGACGGTCAGGCCGACCAGGCAGCACGCGGCCGCCGCCAGCCCGAGGCGCCGCCCCGCGCCGGAGGTCGGTCGGCGACGTCCCCGGCCGGAGAGGCGGCGCTGCACCTCGGCCATGGAGGGTCGGGCGCTCGGGGACTCCGCGGTCATCGCGGCGAGCAGGGCCCGCAGGCCGGGGCGCAGCCCGTGGTCCGGGGCGAGCTCGGTGAGCAGCCGCCCGAGGGCGTAGACGTCGCTCGCCGGCCCGGAGTCGGCGCCGCTGCGCTGCTCCGGCGCGAGGTAGGGCGGTGTGACCGGCACGTCGCCCCACCGCGCGAGCCAGGGCAGGAGCCCGAACTCGGCCAGCGAGGTGCCGTTCGGGGAGAACGCGACGGTGCCCGCCCCGAGCCCGCCGTGTGCGGCGCCGCGCCGGTGCCGGGGGACCAGAGCCGTGGCCACCGCGGTGCCCAGATCGCGCAGCTGGCCCAGGTCGAGGCCACCGGGCGGGGTCGTCTCGGCCAGCGTGGGCTCGTCGGGGTGGTGGGTCACGAGGAAGAGCCGGTCGTGCTCGTGGCCGGCGTCGAAGAGCTCGGCCACCTCGGGATCGCGGGCCTGCCAGCCCTGCGGCCGCAGCGAGAAGGAGGCGTCCTGCGCGGGGCCGGACTCCGCCAGGGTCACGCGGACCGTGCGCTGCAGCAGCTCGTCGTACGCCCGGTGCGCGCAGGAATCCGCCGACCGGCTCAGGACCGGGCCGAGCCGGTACCGGCCGGCCACGATGTCGGTGTGATCGTCACACCGGCCGCTCTCGCGGCCGTCCTCGAGCACTGGTGCTCCCCGTTCCACAGAATCCACGCACGCCCCGGTGTGATCACACCCGACGGGTACGGCGCCGCGGAGCGGGCCGTCGCAACCTGCATGCCCGCCGAACCGGACCCGCACACGTGGGATGGCACTCCCGGTACTGTTCGACGCTACCCGCCCGGCTCCTGATCATCCGGTCTCGCGCCGAGTCGTGACACCACTGACACTGGACGTCAGCAATCGCTCGCTCTCCCGGGAGGCACCGTGGCCGAGGCCTACATCGTCGACGCCGTCCGCACGCCGGTCGGGACGCGCAAGGGCGCCCTCGCCGACGTCCACCCCGCCGACCTCGGAGCCCACGCCCTCACCGCGCTGATGGAGCGCACCGGGGTCGACCCCGGCGCCGTCGAGGACGTGCTCATGGGCTGCGTGAGTCAGCTCGGCCCGCAGGCCGGCGTCATCGGGCGCACGGCGTGGCTCTCGGCCGGCCTGCCCGAGCACGTCCCCGGCACGACGATCAACCGGGCCTGCGGGTCCTCCCAGCAGGCGCTGCACTTCGCCGCGCAGGCGGTCCTGTCCGGCACGCAGGACCTCGTCGTCGCGGCCGGCGTGGAGAACATGGCGATCGTGCCGATCGACGCCAACGCCTCGGTGCTCGAGCGGATGGGGACCCGCCGTGAGGGCGACGGCTGGATCGCGCGGTACGGGGACCAGGAGATCAGCCAGTTCCGCGGCGCCCAGCTGATCGCGGAGCGCTGGGACATCAGCCGGGAGCGCATGGAGGAGTTCGCGGTCGAGAGCCACCGCCGCGCCGCCGTCGCCACCGACGAGGGCCGGTTCACCTCCCAGCTCGCCCCGCTCAACGGCCTCGACCGCGACGAGGGCATCCGATCCACCGTCGACCGGGAGAAGATGGCGACGTTGCCGCCGCTGCGCGAGGGCTACCGGCTGACCGCGGCCGTGTCCTCCCAGGTCAGCGTGGGGTCGGCCGCGCTGCTGGTGGCTTCCGAGGACGCGGTGCGCACCCACGGCCTGACGCCGGTCGCGAAGGTCTCGACCCTCGCCGTCGTCGGGGAGGACCCGGTGCTCATGCTGACCGGCCCGATCCCCGCGACGCAGGCCGTGCTGAAGCGGGCGGGCCTGACGATCGACGACATCGACCTGTTCGAGTGCAACGAGGCCTTCGCGCCGGTCGTGCTCGCCTGGGCGCACGAGACCGGGGCGTCGCTGGAGCGGACCAACGTCAACGGCGGGGCCATCGCCATGGGCCACCCGCTCGGCGCGACCGGCGCGGTGCTCGCCACCAAGCTCGTGCACGAGCTGGCGCGCACCGGGGCCACCCGCGGGCTGCAGGTGATGTGCGAGGGCGGCGGCCAGTCGAACGCGACGATCATCGAGAGGTGCTAGGTGCGCTCCGCGCTCGTGGAGCAGAAAGTGCGGCTATAGCCGCATTTTCTGCTCACGAGCGCGTGCGCACCCAGTCGACCACCGCGTCCAGCGCCTCCGGGTCGGCCAGCGAGTCGCGGCCGGCCACCGTCTCCGGGGCCGCCCCGCGCAGGAGGCGCTTGACCGGCGTCTCCAGCTTCTTGCCCGAGAGCGTGCGGGGGAGCGCGTCGACCCACGCGATCTCGTCCGGGGCGTGCCGCGGCGACATCTCGCTGCGCAGCCGCCGCACGATCTCGGCCTCCAGCGCGGGCCGGTCGGGCCCGCCCACCAGCAGGAGCACCAGGGTCCCCGCTCCGCCGACCGAGTCCTCGAGGTGCACGACCAGGCTGTCGGTCACGCCCTCGATGTCCTCCACCACGGTGTAGAAGTCCGCGGTCCCCAGCCGCACCCCGCCGCGGTTGAGCGTCGCGTCGGACCGACCGCTGATGACGCACCCGCCGTCGTCGTACACGGTGATCCAGTCGCCCTGGGTCCAGACGCCGGGGAAGCGCTCGAACCAGGTGGACCGCATCCGGGAGCCGTCGTCGTCCCCCCACAGCGCCACCGGCATCGACGGCATCGGAGCGGTGATCACCAGCTCGCCGGGCTCGCCCCGCAGATCCCGGCCGTCCTCGTCGAAGGCGTGGACGTCGACGCCCAGCATCGGCCCGGCGATCTCGCCGGCACGCACCGGCAGCAGCGGAGCCGCCCCGACGAACCCGGTCGCGACGTCCGTGCCGCCCGACGTCGAGTTGACCAGCACGTCCGGGCCGAGCGTCTCCGCGGCCCAGCGGAAGCCCTCGGCGGGCAGCGGCGACCCGGTGGAGCCGAGCATCCGCAGCGCGGCGAGGTCGTGGTCCTGACCCGGGTGCAGGCCGGCCTCCCGGCACATCATGAGGAACGACGCCGAGGTGCCGAACTGGGTGAGCCGCTGCGCGTCGGCCATGGCCCACAGGGCGTCGGGGTCCGGCCAGGCCGGGTTCCCGTCGAAGCAGACCACGGTGGCGCCCACGAGCAGCGCGGAGACCCCGTAGTTCCACATGATCCAGCCGGTCGTCGAGTACCAGAAGAAGCGGTCGCCGGGCCGGACGTCGTTGTGCAGCCCGAGGGCCTTGTGGTGCTCGAGCAGGATGCCGCCGTGCCCGTGCACGATCGGCTTGGGCAGGCCCGTCGTGCCCGAGGAGAACACCACGTAGAGCGGGTGGTCGAACCCGACCCCGGCGTGCTCCAGCGGCCCGGACCCGGCCAGCAGCTCTGACCACGTCGTCGCGCCCGGTGGGGTGGCCGCGTCGGGGTCCAGATAGGGCAGGAACACCGTCGCTCGCAGCGAGGGCAGGGCGTCACGGATCTCGGCGAGCTGGGAGGAGCGGTCGATCGCGCGGTCGCCCCAGCGCGTGCCGTCGACGGCGACGAGGACCGTCGGCTCGACCTGCCCGAGCCGGTCGACCACGGCGCGCGGGCCGAACTCCGGCGGGCACGACACCCACATCGCCCCGAGCGACGCCGCGGCGAGGAACGCCACGATCGTCTCCGGGACGTGCGGCAGGTACCCGGCCACGCGGTCGCCCGCCCCGACGCCGAGCCGGACCAGCCCGGCGCGGGCGCGGGCTACTTCGTCGCGCAGCTCGTCGAAGGAGAGCTCCACCCGCCCGCGGGCCTGGGAGATCCCGACGACGGCGGGTCCGGTCCACTCCTCGCGCAGCGCGTGGGCGGAGTAGGACAGCCGGGCTCCGGGCAGCCAGCGCGCCCCCGGCATGGTGGCGTCGGCGAGCACCGCCGTGAGGTCATCGACCTGCACGTCGAAGAAGGCGATGACGGCGCGCCAGAACGCCTCCGGGTCGTCGACCGACCACCGGTGCAGGGCGTGGTAGTCGCCCGGGCCCAGCGCCGCGGTGAGGAAGCGGCCCATGCGCGTCGCCGTGGCCGCGTCGTGGGGGACGGGGCGGAGGATCTCGCCGCGGTCGGTGCCGGTCGCGTCACTCACGCGCGCCATCATGCGGCGCTCCCGACCGCACCGCGACGCCCCTCGCCTGCTCGACGTGACGGGTGCCACTTGATTGGATGGGTAGGCGAGCTACACGCCTGCTCCACATCGGGGCGCCTGAGACCGACGGAGGTCACTGGTGTCCACGTTCGACGGTTCGGGAATCGACACGGTCCTGGCGGCGGCGGTCGAGGACCGCGCCGTGCCCCACGTCGCCGCCATCGCGGCCGACCGCGACGGCGTCTTCTACGAGGGGGCGGCCGGGGACCGCGTCGTCGGCTGCGGTGAGCCGGTGTCCACGAGCACCCACTTCCGGATCATGTCGATGACCAAGATGGTCGCGACGACCGCGGCCCTGCAGCAGGTGGAGCAGGGCCTGCTCGACCTGGACGCGCCGGTCGAGGAGTACCTGTCGGAGTTCTCCGGGGTGCAGGTCCTCGACGGTTGGGACGGCGACACCCCGAAGCTCCGGGAGCCCGCGAGCAGGGCGACCGTCAGGCACCTCGTCACGCACACGTCCGGGCTCGGCTACTTCTTCTGGAACGCCGACCTCGTGAAGTACGAGCAGGTCACCGGCCTGCCCAACGTGGTGCCCGGCGACATCTCCGCGTTCCGGGCCCCGATGGTCGCCGACCCGGGGACGCGCTTCGAGTACGGCATCAACACCGACTGGCTCGGGCGCGTGGTGGAGGCCGTCGCCGGGACCACGCTCGACGTCGTCGTGAAGGA
>JAVXWR010000576.1:0-2585 GCA_032230725.1 Actinomycetota bacterium | reverse complement strand
CCACGAGTCGCCGCGGCGGGGGGAGACGTTCGTGACCCGCAAGATCGCGCGGGCGGCGGCGCGGATCGCGCAGGGCAAGGAGGAGTTCGTCTACCTGGGCAACCTGGATGCGGTGCGTGACTGGGCGGTCACGGCCGGGTACACCGGCCTGCGGCGCCACGAGGTCATCGACGGCGTCTCGGTGACTCGCGTGCGCCACCCCGTGCCCGCGGTCCCCGACGCGCGCCGCCGGATCGTCATGGACGCCGCGTTCACCGCGCACGCCGCCCTGGTGGGCGGGCCCCGCCCGGACGTCGTCGTCGCGGTGAGCCCTGTCCTGCTGACCGTGCTCGCCGGGCTGCGCTGGCGCCGCGACGGGCGCACCGCGCTCGGCGTCGTGACCCAGGACCTCTACAGCCGCGCGCTGACCGAGACCCGCATGACCTCGTCGCGGATGGCCCGCTGGGGCGCGAAGCTCGAGGGGGCGCTGCTCGCGCGAGCCGACGGGATCGCCGTCGTGCACCAGCAGTTCGGCGCACCGCTGGCCGCCCTCGGCGTCGACCCGGCCCGCATCACGACCATCCCGAACTGGTCGCACATCGACCCGCCCACCGGCGACCGGGCGGCCACGCGCCGCGAGCTCGGATGGCGCGACGACGAGGTGATCGCGCTGCACGCCGGGAACATGGGCGTCAAGCAGGGGCTGGAGAACGTCGTCGAGGCGGCCCGGGAGGCCGACGCCACGGGCGCCCCCGTGCGGTTCGTGCTCCTCGGGACCGGCAACCGGCGGGCCCGCCTGCAGGAGCTCGGCGCCGGGATCGACCGGCTGGACTTCCTCGACCCCCTGCCCGACGGGCGCTTCCCCGACGCCCTCGCCGCCGCCGACGTCCTCGTGGTCAACGAGGCCGCGACCGTCGCCGAGATGTCGGCCCCGTCGAAGCTCACCTCCTACTTCTCGACCGGGCGGCCCGTGGTGGCCGCGTCCTGGCCGCGCTCGGCGGCCTCCGCGGAGCTGGCCCGCGCCGACGCCGGGACCCGGGTCGACCCGGGCACGCCCGCGGCGCTGCTCGACGCGATCCTCACGACCGCGGCCGACCCCGCGGCCGCGTCGTCGGCCGGGGCCCGCGGCCGGGCCTACGCCGAGAGCACCCTCGGCGCGGCGGCGGCGCACCGGGCCTACTGCGACTGGGTCGCCGGGCTGGGCGTGCTCGCTCGCGCGTGAGCGGAGCGCCCTCAGGGGACGCAGCGGGGGAGTCCACGGCCGCCGCGGTCGCCGCGCACGACGTAGACCTCGGAGAGGTAGCCGGTGCGGCCGTCCGGGAAGGAGGCGCGGTACCAGAGGTCGGAGCGCACCCGGGAGGGATTGGACTGCGCGGTCGGGTCGGAGAGGTCCCAGTTCCACATCATCTGACCCTGGGTCCAGCAGTTGGCGACGACAGCGGCTCCCGAGACCATCTCGGTCCCGGGCACCTTGCAGCTGTGGCTGGGTGCGGCGCAGTAGGCCAGCGCCTCGGTCGAGAGGTACGCGGGGGTGCGGTCCTCCTCCAGGCGGTCGGGGCCCAGCGCCACCTTGTTCTGCACGACGATCGCCTCGACGGTCTGCGGCACGACCGGCGGCGCCGGGACCGTCAGGCGCCCGAGCAGGAATCCCAGCGCCCCGACCGCGAGCACGCCGACGACGACCGCGGCGACCGGCACAGGGCGCCGGCGGCGCGACGGGACCGGCTCCGGCTCCGGTGGCGTGGGCTCGGGCGGCGGCGGGGTGGGCTCGGGGGCCG
The DNA here is from genome assembly GCA_032230725.1 of Actinomycetota bacterium. Classification (GTDB taxonomy): domain Bacteria; phylum Actinomycetota; class Actinomycetes; order Mycobacteriales; family Pseudonocardiaceae; genus Actinomycetospora. The sequence goes on along the minus strand of JAVXWR010000576.1, from coordinate 828 downwards.
CGGGCGGATCCGGGGGGAGCGGAGCCGGGAGGCCGGCCGGGGCGACGTCGCCGGAGCGCAGCGCGAGCCAGCGGTCGTGCCACGGGGCGGGGTCGGCCTCGCAGGCGCGGACGAAGTCCTCGACGGTCTCCCAGCGGGGGAGGTGCTGACCGCCCGCGGCGTCGGCGAGGGCGGTCTTGGAACGCCCGGTCCGGCGGGCCATCGTCACGAACTTCGGGGTGCCGGCCCGGGCCCGCAGCGCACGCAGGTCCCGCGCGAACTCGACCAGCGGGCCGCCGTTCGGGTCGAGGTCACGTTGCGGTCTGGGCATCGACGAGGTCCCCCGGGTCGCGCGCGCCGGCGCCGGAGTGGCCGCCGCCGGGGGGCCGGGTCGCGGGCCCCGGAGGGCTCATCGGTGGAGCGGCGGGGTCGTTACCCGGTCACGCAGTGGCCACCCCCGCGCTCCGCCGCACGGTCCGGCGCTCCCCCCGAGCACCGGGCCGTGCGTCCCCCCGTGGCGCCGGCGTCGGCCGGCGGGAGCGCGGGAGTGGCACCCGGAGTAGATACGTGGTCCGCTCGCGGAACGACAGTCATCCGGACAACGGCCGCCGACGGTCTATCCGTGCCCCTGGAACGGCCTATCCGGGGTCGACCCCCGCCCCGACCTAGCATCACGCGGCGGCCGCCCGTCGGCGCCGCCCCGACCTACCGGAGGAGTCCGATGCCGAAGCCGCCCCTGCCCAATGAGGTCCAGCAGTTGCTCGCGCGTCCCAACCCGAGTGTGATCACCTCGTTGCGCCCCGACGGCTCGCCGGTGTCGGTGGCCACCTGGTACCTGTGGGAGGACGG
>JAVXWR010000556.1:0-2541 GCA_032230725.1 Actinomycetota bacterium | reverse complement strand
AGGCCGAGCTCGCGGTGCGCAAGCCCATCCCCGGTGACCGCCGCGTTCGGGAGGTCGGGATCACGGACCGCGGGGTCGAGGTGTTCGACCGGGCGCACGACAACGGGAGGCCGATTTCCGAGGGTCTCACCCAGCACCTCGCGCCAGGCGAGCTCCACCAGCTCGTGGACCTGCTGGCGCGATTCACCTACCCGCCCCCGGACTGACGGGCGCCGGCCCCTCGGACCAGGCCCTCGTCGGTCCGACGTTCGCCCGACCGGAGGACGCCGCCGTCTCCGGGTAACGATTGCCGACCGCTCATCGGATACACGGACGTCGAGCGGTTCAGGGCTGGCGACGAACGGGACGAGGTGGTCGGGGTGGGCGTACGACTCGGGACGCAGGACGCTTCGGCCCGTCGCGCGGACTGGCGCCGCGAGCTCGTGTCCGTGCCCACGCCGCGGGCGGAGCCCGTCGGGGCGGACCGGCCGCGTCCGCGCTGGTCGCAGGAGGTCGGGGCCGCCGTGCTCCTCTCGGTCCTGGGGACCGTGCGCGACGAGGACGCGACGACGAGCGCGTAGGACCGAGCCCGCTTCTCCCGGTCAGGGTGGGCGCCCGGCCACCCGCGCTCGGCAGGACGTCTACGCACCGACCAACCCCTTCGGTACGTGAGCACCACAGCCGCATCGCAATGCTGCCGGGCGCTCAAGACCCCGAACCCTGTCGATCACGACGTGTGATGTCGCGAAGGCGCGAGGGACGCGTTGTGAGGGGAATCGCGTGGCCGCTAGCCTTCAAGGGTGGCGATGACGGCAGCGGACTTACTCCGCGTAATCCCGGACGCCCTGGCCCTCACGGTGGGCGCGGACCACGTCGTCGAGTCGCTGAGCCCGCGCGGTGGACAGCTGTTCGGGGCCGCGGTCCGGCGGGGCCACCCGATCGGCGAGACCCTCCCGTCGGGCGATCTCATCGCCGCTCTCGACGCCGCCTACCGCAGTGGCAAGACGACGGATGTGCCCCGTGCCGTGTTGTCGTCCGTGGCGGCGGACGAGGCGGCGAGCGGGTTGGATTTCGGGGTCAGGTGCTCGCCGGTGGGCGCCGGGCCCCGCCGGACCGCCGGTCTCCTGCTGCGTGTCCTGACGGACGACCTCCCGGACGAGGATCGGTCCCGATCACGCGCACGGGAATTCCAACGGCTGACCGAACAGCTCTCCAGCGCCGCGACACCGGCGGACATCGGCCGGCTCACGGCCACCTCCGCAGCGGCGTTGATCGGCGCCGACGCCTGCGCGGTCTACGCCCGGGTCGAGGGTGCGGACATGGTGGAGTCGCTGCACCACGCGGGCTGGCCCGGGGACACGGTCGAACGCTTCCGACAGTTGCCCCTGCAGCGCGGACGGCCGATGTCGGATTCCGTACTGACCGGCCGCCCGGTGTGGATCGAGAACGGCGAGCAGTGGCGGAGGCGCTACCCGGAGATGGCCCTCGTCGGCGTCGGCGAGGGGCACGAGGCGACCGCCTGCCTCCCGCTGCGGGTGGAGGACCGTGATCTCGGCGCGGCCGTGTTCAGCTTCTTCGACCCGCGGGCCTTCAACCTCGCCGAGCGGGAGTTCCTGCTCGCCGTCGCCGCCCTGTGTGCCCAGGCGCTCGACCGCGCGCGCCTCTACACCGCCGAGCACGAGGCGCGCGCCGCGGCCGAGCGCGAACGGGACCGCATGTCCTTCCTGGCCCAGGCGAGCCAGCTGATGGAGGCGCCGCTGTCGGTGGAGGAGCGGCTGCGGCAGTTCGCCGACCTGACGGTGAAGGGGATCGCCGATTGGTCCGCCGTGCACTTCGTCCGCGGCTCCCACGTCGAGCGGGTCGCCGTGGCCCACCTCGACCCCGCCAAGATCGCTTTCGTCGAGGAGCTCGAGCGACGGTATCCACCGGACCCGGACGCCCCCGGCGGCGCCATCGAGGTGGCCCGTACCGGGGTGCCGGTCGTCATGTCGGACGTGCCCGAGGAGCTGCTCGCCGCATCCGCGCAGGACGAGACGCACCTCGAGATGATCCGCGCGATCGGGTTGCGCTCAGCGATCGTGGTGCCGCTGATGGTCCGTGGGCGCAGCCTCGGGGCGTTGACGTTGGTGCACGCCGAGTCGGGGGAGCGCTTCACCTCCGACGACCTGACGTTCGTCGGCCAGCTCGCCACCACCGCCGCACTCGCCCTCGACAACGCCGCCCTCTACGAGAAGCAGCGCATGGTGGCCCGCACGCTGCAGACGGCTCTCCTGCCTGCGGAACTTCCCGATGTACCCGGTGTGCAGTGCGCCGGACGCTACCGCCCACCGAGCCCCGACCTCACCGACATCTACGTCGGTGGGGACCTGTACGACGTCTACGAGGACCCTGAGCGCGGGCGGTGGGCGCTCACGGTGGCCGACGTGTGCGGCAAGGGCCCGCAGGCCGCCGCCCTCACCGCCCTGATCCGGCACACCGTGCACGCCGAGGTCGGGCACGGGTTCGGGCCCGCCGACGTCCTGCGCCGGGTCAACTCCGCGATGCTGCGGAACCACGGCGCGC
>JAVXWR010000918.1:0-2792 GCA_032230725.1 Actinomycetota bacterium | reverse complement strand
TGTCGCCTGCCAGCGAGAAGGGACCGCTTCGTTGCCATGAGCTAGGGACCACCTCGGCGGCCGCGGGCCGTGGTGTGGAGCGTGGCCGCGGGAACGCCGGTGGTCAACTCGCGGCGTCGGAATCGTCGGTGGCGGAGCCGGCGACGGGCTTCTGACGTTGCCGGTAGCTCTGGCCGTCGACGATGAGTTCGTAGGCCGCGGACTGCAGCCGGTCGATCGCGGACTGGGCCAGCAGCGGGTCGGCCATCATGGTCACGATCTCGGCTGGGTCGCGGTTGCTGGTGGTGATCATCGAGGTCGCGCGGTGGCGCTCGACGACGAGTTCGTAGAAGTCGCTGGTCTCGGCCGGTCCGAGGGGGTGCAGGGCGAGGTCGTCCAGGATGAGCAGCTCGACGCGCTGCAGGCGGCGCATCTCCTCGTCGTAGGTCTGGTCCAAGCGCGCCGCGCGCAGGCGCTTGAACATCTTGTCGGCGCGTTCAAAGTGGACCGAGTGCTTGCGGCGGACCGCGGCGTGCCCGAGCGCGGTGGCCAGGAACGTCTTCCCGACCCCGACCGGGCCCATGATCAGCGCGTTGTGGGCGTCGGTGAGGAAGCGCAGCGAACACAGCTCCGACCACAGCTGCCGGTCGAACGCGGCGCTGGTGGTGTCGTCCCAAGCCTCGAGGACCATGCCCGGGTCGAGCCCGGCCTTGACGGCGCGCAGGTGAGCGGCCTGGCGGTCGCGGCGGGTGACCTCGTCGGCGAGCAGCATCTCCAGGAAGTCGTGGTGGGCCAGCTGCTGGGTCCGGGCCAGCGCGAGGCGCTCGGGCAGGGTGTCGAGCAGCCGGCCGAGCTTGAGCCGGCGCATCAGCTCCTTGAGTTCACCGGAAGGCTCGATTCGCCCCGGGCCCGCGGCCGTCATCCCGGTGCTGGTGGGGCGGGTAGTCAGGGTCCTGCGGGTGGTCTTCCTGCTGCTGGCCCCGGTCATGAGGGCCGCCGGGTGCTGAACTCGCCCGGGTCACGAGCGAACCGTCCCGCGGCCGGGACCACCCCCGCCTTGGCGGCGGCCGTGTCGCTGACGGCGCCAGGCTCACCACCGGGCGCCATCGGCTGGCTGCGGGTCATCGTCTCGACTCCGGCAAGGCCGCGGGTGAGCATGCGTTCGATGAGCCCGACATTGATCACCTCGACCTCCAGCGCGCGGGCGCAGGCGGTGTCGGTCTCGGCGGCGCCGTGGCGGCGGGCCAGCCCGAGCAGCCGATAGACCTGGCGCATCAAGGTCGCGGGCAACGGGTGCTCCAAGATCGCGGCGGCATAGGCGCCGACGTGCTCGCCGTAGCCGGCGGCGCGGCGGGCCAGCCCGTCGAGATCACGCAGCGCATAGGCGCTGACCTCGTCGGGCAGGTCGGCCGGGTCGGTGAAGCGGCCGCCGGGTTCCTGGCGCGGATGGACCTTGAGCAGCTGCCCGCGGTGATAGAGCTTCACCGTCCGCGCGTCCGCCCGAGCCTGGATGTGCTGGCCGATCAGCTCACCGGGGACCGAGTAGAGCGCCCTGGACACCTCGACATGCCGATCCCGGGCAACCTTGGGCTTGCTGAACACCGGGATCATGAACGCCGCGTGCGGCGCCGGGCCCAGCAGCGGCGCCTCCTGCTCGGCGAACACCTCGCCCGGGCGAGCCCGGGTGCTGCCGTGGATGCGCATGCCGGCGACGTGGGCGCACCAGCGCTCGGCGCGGGCGCGGCAGTCCGCGAGATCGACGAAGTCCTCGCCGGCGAAGAAGTTCCCGCGGACGTAGCGCACGGCGCTCTCGACCCGGGGCTTGTCCTGCGGGTGGCGAACCCTTGCCGGGTCGACGACGAAGCCGCGGGCTTGGGCGTACTCGCGGAAAGCGTCGTTGAACCGCGGATCCAGCGCGTCAGCCCGGTCCACGACCGGCTTGAGGTTGTCCGGGATGACCACCGCGAAGACCCCGCCGAAGAACGCCCAGGCCGCGTCGAACCCGGCGATGACCTCCTCCAGGGTCTGGCGGTGAGTCGGGAAGACGAACAGGTGCCGCGAGTAGACCGCAGTGAAGATCAGCCCGTGGGTGACCCGCCGCGTCCCGCGCACCGGGTCGGGCACCAGCCCGAGCCGGCCGAAGTCGACCTGCAGCTCCACCCCCGGGTCGCCGTCGGCGACCGGCACCGTCGGGCGCCGCCGCCCGAACCCGAGCTCGGTCACCGCATACCGGTGCAAGGTGCGGTAGGGCACGACGACGCCGCGGCGCTCGAGCAGGATGTGCGCTTTGGTCAGCGTCAGGCCCTGCTCGATCCACGTGTTGATCTGCTCGTGGTGCCCGGCGATCGTCTCCCACGACGCGCCGGTGCCCCGCGGGCGGTCCGGGCGCACCGCCGCGATCACCGTGCCGAGCAGCTCATCAGACAGCGCGGTAGGTCCGTCGTCGCGGTCCACGCCGGCGGCCTGGGCGGCCTCGACGTAGCGGCGGACAGTCTTGCGGTCCGCCGCCGCGAGTCGGGTCACCTCCCGCAACGACCGGCCCTCCAGCCACAACCGAAGGATCTCTTTCACCTCGACCACGGACACCTCCCGGTAGGACACGCAGCGACCACAACGGCCGCGCGACCTACCAGCCGGGAGCCACGCCGGGTGGTCCCATCACTGGCAAACAGGTGGTCCCATACCCGTGGCAGAACGAAGGCTCAACCGGTCCCATGAACGTGGCAGGCGACATTAGTTCCAGCCGCCGTCGGCTTCGATGGTGGTGCCAGTGATATAAGACGCATCAGGCGAGAGCAGGAACGCGACAACGG
>JAVXWR010000677.1:0-5393 GCA_032230725.1 Actinomycetota bacterium | reverse complement strand
CTCGATCGACCCTGGGGAAACCTGCGCGTCGCACACACACCTCGCTCGACGGCGCGCCCGATACCGTGCGCACCTGCGCGTCGCGCGTCGATGTCCCCGACCTCGGACGCCGGGCCGTCTGCCTTGTGTGCGTCGCGCGCCGGTTCCCCACCGTCGAACGCCCGCTCCTCCGCAGTGTGTGCGTTGCGCGTCGGTTCCCCGGGCCTCGGGCACCCACCTACGACGCCGGGCCGTCCCCGCGCAGGGGGCGGCGGGTGGGAGTGCCACCGGTGTCGCCGCGCCAGCGGGCCAGGCGTCCGGAGCGGTCGACCGCGCGCAGCCGCCGCTCCGCGGCGTCCCGCGCGGTGACGGTGGCGACGACGAGGAGCTGGTCGCCCTCCTGGAGCCGGGTCTCGTCCTGCGGGGTGAAGCTCGCGCCGTTGCGCACGACGAGCGAGAGGCCGGCGCCGTCGGGCAGCCGGAGCTCGCGGACGTAGACCCCGTGCATCTTCGAGCCGTCGGGCACCGTCATCTGCAGCAGGTCGGCCCGCACCGACTCGAGCGGGGCGGCGTCGACCTCGATCTCCCGCACCGTGGGGGCGGCGAGGCCGAGCACCCGCGCGACGACGGGCAGCGTCGTCCCCTGCACGAGGGTGAGCACGACGACGAGCACGAACACCGCGTCGACGAGCTCGCGGGCCCCCGCCAGCCCCGTGGTCAGCGGCACGAGCGCGAGCACGATGGGCACCGCCCCGCGCAGCCCGGCCCAGGACAGGAACGCCTGCTCGCGCCAGGGCAGCGTGAACCAGCTCGCGGCGGCGACGACCGAGAGCGGGCGGGCGACGACGAGCAGCACGGCGGCGGCGATGAGCGCGGGGACGATGGCGTCGAGCAGGCGGTCCGGGGAGACGTAGAGCCCCAGCAGCACGAACAGCCCGATCTGGGCCAGCCAGCCCAGCCCCTCGGCGAACGACCGGGTGCTCTCCCGGTGGGGCAGGGCCGCGTTCCCGAGGACGAGCGCCGCGACGTAGCAGGCGAGCAGGCCCGAGGCGTGCAGCGACTGGACGAGGGCGTAGGAGCCGATGCACACCGCGAGCGTGGCGAGGGGGTAGAGCCCCGTGGCGGGGAGCGCGGCCCGGGTGAGTCCCGCGGCGCCGACCCGCCCGAGCACCGCGCCGAGCACGGCGCCGACGGCGAGCTCGTAGACGACGAGCAGCGGGTCGGTCCAGGACAGGTCGGCGGTCGAGGAGAGCAGGACGACGGCGAGGAAGACCGGGGCGTCGTTGAGTCCGGACTCCAGTTCCAGGGCCCCGACGAGCCGTCCGCGCAGCCCCAGCCCGCGCAGCACGCTGAACACCGCGGCCGCGTCGGTCGAGGACAGGACGGCGCCCCAGAGGAACCCGACGCGCAGGTCGAGCCCGAGCAGCCAGTGCAGCGCGAATCCGGTGGTGACGACGCTGACCACGACCGACACCGTCGAGAGGGCGATCCCGAGGCCCAGCGCGGGGCGCACGGTCGACCACCGGGTGGAGAGCCCGCCGTCGGCGAGGATGAGCACGAGGGCCGCGAGCCCGAGCATCTGGGTCAGGTCGGCGTCGTCGAACTGGATCCCGAGGCCCGACTCGCCGATCAGCACCCCGATCGCGAGGTAGAGCAGCAGCGACGGCAGGCCGAGGCGGGTGGAGAGCCGGACCGCGACCACCCCGAGCAGCACGACACCGGAGCCGATCCCGAGGAGCACCGGCAGCCGGTCCACGCGCTCGCGACCCTCCCGTCCTCGCCCCGTGCGGAGCGGATGAGCCTACCGGGGCACCGACGGCGCCTCCGATCAGCTGCTCAGGTTCCCGGCCGCCACGTGACGGTGACGCGCTCGCGGGGTGGTCCGACCAGCGGGTCGCCCTCGAGCGCCTCGATGACGTCGGGCACGCGCTCGGGCGGCAGGCACAGCCTGCGGGCGACCCGTACGGCGCGCACCTCCGGGTCCTCGGCCGGACGCGGGTCCGCGGTCCAGCGGTGCACCTGCGCGTCGATGCCGAGCTCGGTGAGCACGGCGAGCGCGTCGTCGGCGGTCGGCGGGTCGGGCCGGACGAGGCCGTGGAACCGTCCCCACAGCGGGTCGAGCCAGGCCTGCGGGTGCTCGGCGTGCAGCTCAAGCACCACCCCGGTGCGCGCGGCCGCGGTGAGCCCGGCCGCGAACCCCGCGAGGTCGTCGGTGTCGTAGCCGACGTGGTGGCACAGGACCAGCGCGGCCGGCCCGGCGTCGTCGGCCGCGTCGGGCCAGCGGCCGAGGACCGCCTGATAGGGCACGCCGCGGTCGAGGCAGGCCGCGACGAACGCGGCGAGCATGTCCGACGCCGGGTCGACCCCGACGACGTGGGCGACCTCGCCCGCCAGGGCCAGTGACGCGGCGCCCGCCCCGCACCCGACGTCGAGGGCGGTGCGGTCCGCCGCGTCGGAGACCTCGTCGAGCAGGGCCAGCGCCGCGCGCCGGGACGGGGTGTCCGGCGGGTCGGCCGCGGGCCGGAACCGCTCGGGATCCTGGCGGTACGGGCTCGCCGGGGCGTGGGCGAGGATCTCCTCCGGCACCCGGCGGGCGTCCATCATGGCCGTCCAGCGCGCGGCGGCCGTCTCCGTTCCGGTCGGCGTCTCCACACCGTCCATCTGATCACGCCCGAGGGGCGGCGGTCAGCGGCGGCTGTCCGCGTGCTGCTCGGCGAGTGCCCGGACCGGCGTGCACCAGGAGCAGCCGCCGAACCCGAGCTCGAGGGCCTCGGACACCGGGAGCGGGATCACCTCGCGCCCGAACAGGTAGCCGCACCGGCCGAGGTGGAAGTGGGGCTCCTCGTCGATGACGAGCACCTCGTCCGCCCGGACGGCGACAAGCTCGAGGCTCGACGCGTCCGGGTTCTCGTCCTCGGGCTCCGGCGCCCGGGCCGGGGGCGGGGTCCGCGGAGGCATCCCCTGACCCGCGGGACCGCCCTGGCCGGGCGGTCCACCGTGGGGAGGCGGTCCACCGTTGGGGGGCGGTCCACCGTTGGGGGGCGGCCCACCGTTGGGGGGTGGCCCACCGTGGCCGACGGGCTCGTACGCGGCGCCCTGCGACGGGGCGTCGCCCTGCGCCGCGGTGTTCCCGGTCGCGCCGGAGTGCCCGCCCCGGTCCGGAGGGGTGCCCCCGGAGTCGCGGCCGTTCCCGTCGGGGGTCTGTGCGCCCTCGGGAGGGCCGGCCTCGGGAGGGCCGGCCGGGGACGCGGACGTCGTCGCCGCCGTGCCCTCGGGACCGACGCCGGCGTCGCGCCGGGTGGCCTCGAGGCTCTCGGCGGGGAGCCGCGAGGTGGCGTCCTCGTGGTCGTCCCCGTGTCCCGCGGCGGCGGCCGCACCGAGACCCGCCGCACCGAGACCCGCGGCGCCCAGACCGGCGGCACCCGGACCCGCGGCCGTTTCCGCACCGCGATTGTCCTGCTCGCGGGGCGGACGGCCCGCGGGCGGGCCCTGTGGCGCCTGGGACGTCTGCGCGGTCGGGGACTGCCCCGCTCCGGGAGGCGACTGCGGGCCGCGTCCGCCGGGGGGCGGGCCGTAGGGGCGTCCGGGCGGGGGCATCGACCCGGCCGCCGGGGTGTGCGGCAGCGGCACGAGGCCGAGGAACCGGGAGCCCTCGGGGGCGTTCGGCACGCGTGACGGGTCGTGGCCGAGCCGGCCCGACGTCGTGGCGCGCAGTCCCGGTGGGATCCCGCGGGGTCGCATTGGCGGCGGGGCCATCGGCGGACGTCCGCCGGGACCCTGGGCCGCCGGGCCACCCGGTCCGGCGGGGCCCTGGCCTCCGGGGCCGCCCTGGCCGGGGCCCTGACCGGGACCGCGCTGCTCGACCGGTGCGCTCGGGATGCCCGAGCCGCTCTGAGGGCCCTGAGGACCCTGGCCGTTCTGGGCGCCCGGGCCGTTCTGGGCGCCCGGGCCGTTCTGACCGTCCTGACCGTTCTGGGGACCGCCCGGTCCACCGGGTCCACCAGGACCACCGGGTCCACCGGCGAAGCCCCGCGGTGCGCTCGTCGCGGTCATCGCCTCCGATCCGGGAGTACCCGGACCGGCCTGGACAGGCTGTGGCTGCGACGTACCCGAGTCGCGCCGGGACCCGTCGCCACCCGCCGACGCCGAGGCGCCGGACGTGGTGTCCGCGGCCTTGCGACGGCGCAGGTAGTCCGCCAGCAGCAGGATCGCGGCGATCGCGCTGGCCACCACCGATCCCCAGGCCCACGCGGCCGTGGTCGTGACCACGGCGACGACGAGCAGCCCGAAGGCGACGACGACGCAGAGCAGGACGAGCAGAAGCACGGTCGACCCCTCACGTACCGCGTCGGGTCACCGGATCGGAAGCCTTCCCCTGCCCCGACCGGCTCGCCCGACTCAGCTGCCGGCTTCGGCCCGGGAGCCGTAACCGCTGGTGGCGTATCCGCCGGACCCGTTCCGGCTGCCGCCGTCGGCAGGCGCGGCCGAACCACGGCCCTCGAGATCGCGCAGCTGCGACTCCAGGTAGGTCTTGAGCCGGGTCCGGTACTCCCGCTCGAAGGTGCGCAGTTCGTCGATCTTCTTCTCGAGTCCGCTCTTCTGCTGCTCGATGAGGGTGATCGTCTCGTTGTGCTTGCGCTGCGCGTCCCGCTCGAGGGTCGAGGCCTTGTCGCGGGCCTGGCGCTCGAGCGTCTCCGCGCGGGTGCGGGCGTCGTTCAGCATCGTCTCGGCCCGGCTGCGGGCCTCGTTGACCATGCTGTCGGCCTTGGTGCGGGCCTCGGAGAGGAGCTGCTCGGACTTGGTCCGCGCGTCGGACAGCATGCCGTCCGCCTCGGACTTGGCCTCGGCCGTGAGCCGGTCGGCCATCTCCTGCGCCAGTCCGAGGACCTTGGCGGCCTGCACGTGGTGGTCGCCGCCACCGGCCATCGGCGAGGGATCCCCGCCGTAGGGCGACCCCACCATGCCCGACTGCTGCGGCGGCTGCTGCTGCACGGGCATCGGTTGCTGCACCGTGCGCGGCGCATCCTCCATCGGACGCTGATGGGGCGGCGCGACCATCGTGGTCTGCGCGGCCGACGGCGGCGGGGCCTGCGAGCCGGCGGACTGGGCCTGCGCGGCCTTCGTCCTGGCGTCGTCGAGGTCGGAGTGTGCACTCGAGAGCTGCTGCTCGAGCTGCTCGACCTGCTCGCGGAGGTCGTTGTTCTCCTCGATGAGACGCCCGAGCTCGGCCTCCACGAGGTCGAGGAAGGCGTCCACCTCGTCCTCGTTGTATCCCCGCTTGCCGATGGGCGGCTTGCTGAACGCGACGTTGTGAACGTCGGCAGGGGTCAGCGGCATCGGATCTCCTCAAGCACTCCTCGGCTGCGGAACCCCAGGTACCTCGGGCTCTTCGAGCTCCGCGACACGCAGAGTAC
>JAVXWR010000511.1:0-2812 GCA_032230725.1 Actinomycetota bacterium | reverse complement strand
GAGATGCCGCGAGCCGGTGGTTCGCCAGTCCTCCGAGCTCTCCGATACCCGTGTGACCGTCGGTCGAAGGCGAATCCCGGAGCCTTCTCGACATCCAGAGTGATCTCCACATGGTCCAGGATGGGAGAGAGCTCGGTGTCCGACGGTCCCACCGAGGCAATCAAACTACTGATCAAGAAGATCAAGCGGGTCGGGCACGACTTAATAGATCGCCAGGAACGGGATGACCATGCCGTTGCCGACGTTGCTGACGAAGTCCGCTCCCTGCACGCGGCGGGCCGCGAACGGCACCTGCTGCACCCACTGACGCAGCTGCGTCGGGTTGATCATCAAACGAGTTCGTGCGCCAGCCGCTGCGAGGGCAGGTTGGCGGGGCCAGCGCGGCGGTCGCCCCGGTTTACGCTGCCGCCACCGTTTGAGCGGAGGTCGCCGACGGGCACCGGAGCTACCGGCTCTGCCGGACGCGCCGAGACCACGGAAGACCCATCCACCCGTCCACCTGGTCGAGCCGATCAGCATCCACCACGCATGTCACATGGTTGGTTCCCCCAGGCGCGGCGCGACCGAGGTCGCGTGATCCAGCGGGCTGGGGGCGGCGCGACCGAGGTCGCGTGGTTATACCCGCCAAGGCGCGGTGCGACCGACGTCGCGTGGTTCATGAAGATGCCGGGAGTGCGGGGGCGGCTGGTGGTGGTCCACTCGGCGTCCTCCTCGAGTACTGCGAACTTCGGTGAGGGGAATGGTCGCCGCGAATCCTTCGGTGGTCTGTCAGCGAGGCAGCGCCCCGTGTGTCGCCGTCGCAACATATGCGAGGCGAAGGGACGGGTATTACCGGGCTCGGCGCTCCAAGTTTTCCGGGTCGAGCACGACGATCCGGCCGCGCCCAAGCTCGACCAGTCCGTCGGCCGCGGCCCCGCGCAGTACCTGGTTCACGGTTACCCGGGACGCACCGGCCAGCGAAGCGAGCTGGTCCTGGGTCACCGGGAGGACGGTCGGGTGGTCGGTGCCCCGGTACTGGCGCTCCAGATCGGCGAGCCGGCGTAGCACGCGGGTCTCGACGGGCAGGAAGTGCGACTCCAGCAGAAGACGCGAGAGTCGGCGGACATCCGCCGCGAGCGTCCGCAGCAGGAAGTCGTTCGCTTGTGGGAGCGTCCGGCGCAACTCGAGGAAAGTTGCCCTGCGCAAGAGCCACACCTCAGTGGGCTCGAGTGCGACAGCGGTCGCGCTACGCAGCGCGTCCTCCTCGAGCAGCGCCATCTCCCCCACCACCTCACCTGGCCCGAGGACGACGAGCGAGACCGACTCCCCCATCTCCGTGGATACACGGATCGCGACCCGGCCGTGGCGGAGCAGCAGGAGATAGTCGGCCGGATCACCCTCGTGGAAGAGCACCTCGCGGGCCGCAAAGCGCCGATAGCGTCCGCTGGCCAGCACCTTCCGACGTTCCTCACCAGAGAGGCCGGCCAGCAGGTCCACGACCGGGATGCTACGACGCCCACATCTCCGCCGGATACCGCGGCACAGAGGCCGATCGGACGCTGGCGCTACACCGGAATGCCGCTTTCAATGAGTGCCGTTGGCGCGGCTGAGAACCGGAGCGGGGGCCGGAACGTGGCTGAACGCCTGGGGGCGTCGCTCCTGGCTCGTCTCTCGTTCGGCCCACCGCGCTCACACGACTAGCGGGGCGCCTTGACACCATCACCCGTGCAAGATCGTGGCGCTAGGCTCCGCCGTTAACGGCACACCGTGGGACCGGGGCTTGCCTGAGAGCGGCTCCCGGTGTCCCCGCGTCCAGGCTGGCGCAGGCTGCGCTGGTACAGCGGCGCGAGCCGGCGAGCCAAGCAGTCCTTTGAATGGCTGAAGGTCGCCGAGCTCGTCGTCGGCTCCGCCGTCCCGGTCGTGGCCGCGCTGCAGGTTTCGGCCGCGATCACCGCCACCCTTGCCGCGCTGGTGGTGATCGCCGAGGGCCTGCAGCAGCTCTTCGGTTGGCAACGTGACTGGCTGGGCTACCGCGGCGTGCTCCAGGCCCTCAAACGGGAGAAGTTCCTCTCCTCGCCCACGCCGACCACTATCGCGGCGCCGACCGACATCAGGTCCTCGCCCAACGGGTCGAGGCCCTCATGGGCCAGGAAACACCGCCTGGTCGAGACCCACACCCCCGACGCCCAACCGAACACCAAGTAGCTCTCGTTACTTCATCGCGTCGCAGGCGTACTCGAGATCTTGGGGGACGACGAGTCTGCTCTGACCGCGGCGGTCCGGCGCCGAGCTCGCCGACGTGCGGTGCCAGCCCACGTTCGCCGGGATGGCGGAGCTCCCGCACGTCGCCGGCTTGATCACCGACCTGGAGGACGACCCGAGGACCGTCGAACGGTTCGCCGACGCGCTGCTCAGCGAGCTGCGGCGCGGCTAACGGCTGCTGCGCGACGCCGGCAACCTCACCGGGGTCCGCGAGCACCGCCGGCTGCGCCTGGCCCGCGAGCAGCGCGGCGACGCCCCCGGACGACGTCCGGACCCGGCCGCGCGCGATGCCGCACCTGCTCGTCGTCGTCGCCGAGTTCTCCGAGCTGCTCACTGCGCAGCCCGACTTTATCGACCTGTTCGTGCAGGTGGGGCGGGTGGGTCGCTCGCTGGGAGTGCACCTGCAGCTGGCGACGCAGCGGCTGGAGGAGGGCCGGCTGCGCGGCCTCGACTCGCACCTGTCCTACCGGCTCGCGCTGCGCACGTTCTCCGCCGCGGAGAGCCGCACCGCCATCGGGAACACCGACGCGTTCGAGCTGCCCTCGGTGCCCGGCTCGGCCTACCTGAAGGT
>JAVXWR010000495.1:0-3184 GCA_032230725.1 Actinomycetota bacterium | reverse complement strand
CGTCGCGAAGATCGACGACATGGTCAAGGCCAAGGAGACCGAGCTGCTCGACATCTGAGCGGCCGACCCGGGGCTGGCGCCGCCGGGTCCTCGATCCGGGAGGTCCGTGGTGGCGGAGGACGTGGCGGGGCCTGCCCCGTCGGACGCGGCCCCGTCGTCGGGTGGCTCGGACGCGCCGGCCGGCTCGGGCGAGTCGAGCGGCTCGGGCGAGTCGAGCGGCTCGGGCTCGTCGAGCGGCTCGGGCTCGTCGAGCGGCTCCGGCTCGTCGAGCGGCTCCGGCTCGCGCGCGGGACGCAACCTGCCGCTGGCCATCGGGGTCGGCCTGCTCATGGGCGCGGTAATCATCGTCTCGCTGCTGACCGTGCGCCAGATCTGGATCGGGATCGTCGCCGTCTCGGCGAGCATCGGGACGTGGGAGGTCTTCGGCGCGCTCAACCGCGCGGCGGGCATCCGCCTCTCCCGCGTCCCGGTGCTCATCGGCGGGCAGGCGATGATCTGGCTGTCGTGGCCGTTCGGCACCGAGGGCATCCTCGGGTCGCTGCTGGTCACGGTGCTCGGCTGCTTCGTGTGGCGGATGCGGCTGGGCGCGGCGGGATTCGTCCGCGACGTCGGTGCGTCGATGCTCGTGCTCTGCTGGATCCCGCTGTGCATGGCGTTCGGCGCGATGCTCGTGGTGCCGCCCGACGGACGCGCGCGCGTCCTCACCTTCCTGATCATCGTGGTGTGCTCCGACACCGGGGGCTACGCGGCCGGTGTGCTGTTCGGCAAGCACCCGATGGCGCCCAAGGTCAGCCCCAAGAAGTCGTGGGAGGGGCTGGCCGGCTCGATGGTGCTCGGGTCGACGGGCGCGGCACTGTCGCTGATGTGGCTGCTGCACGCTCCCTGGTGGTACGGGCTGATCCTCGGCCCGCTGCTGGTGTGCACCGCGGTCATCGGTGACCTCGTCGAGTCGCTGGTCAAGCGCGACCTCGGCATCAAGGACATGGGCCACACGATCCCCGGGCACGGCGGACTGATGGAGCGTCTGGACTCCCTGGTCACCTCCGCGCCCGTCGCGTGGCTGCTGCTGTTCCTGCTCGTCCCCGTCGTGACGTGACGCTCCCCGGGGTCACCGAGAGCCCGAACATCTGGCGCTGGCCCGATGTGTACGAGGCCGAGAACGCCGCCCAGGACGCCACCGGCGCGCTCTGGGAGGCGCTCGAGGGCGTCGTGGACCTCGACGGCGCGGACGTCGTCGACGTCGGGTGCGGCGACGGCTACCACCTCCCGCGGTTCGCGACGAGGGCTCGGCGTGTCACCGGCGTCGAGCCCCACCCGCCCCTGGTGGACCGTGCGCGCCGCCGGTGCGAGGGCCTCCCGACGGTGAGCGTGCTCGGCGGCAGCGCCGCGGCCCTGCCCCTGCCCGACGACGCCGCCGACGTCGTCCACGCCCGCACCGCCTACTTCTTCGGACCCGGCTGCGAGCCCGGCCTCGCCGAGGCGGACCGGGTCCTGCGCCCGGGCGGCGCCCTCGTGGTCGTCGACCTCGACGCCACCCGCCACTCCTACGGGGCCTGGATGCGGGCCTCCGCGCCGGGCTACGACCCCCGCACCGCCGAGCGCTTCTTCACCGAGCGCGGGTTCTCGACGCGGCGGGTCGACACGCTGTGGCGCTTCCCGGACCGCGCGACGCTCTCCGCCGTCCTCCACATCGAGTTCACCCCGTCGGTCGCCGACCGCGCCGCCGACGGCACGCCCGGGCTGGCGCTGCCGGTCGCCTACCGGATCCACGTCCGCCGTCGACCCCGGGGCCTGGTGCTCTCCCGTCCCTGACGACACCGGGGGCGGTCGTCCGGTGTGCTCAGGGGATCGCGGTGGGCGGTGGTCCGAGTATCTCGAGGTGGTGGCGGGCGGCGGCGTGGCCGAGCCGCTCGGGGTCGACCGGACCGGGCTCGGGGGGTTCGCGCCGACCGGCCGGCTCGCCGACCTCGGCGGCGAAGTCCTCGAAGCCGGCCGGTGTGGTGATCTGCAGGGCACGCAGGGACTCGTCGGCGCCGACGAGGAAGGTGTGCGGCCGCCCGACCGGCAGCAGGACGAAGTCTCCCGGTCCGGCGTCGAACACCTGCTCGTCGCAGTGGAACCGGGCGTGGCCCGAGAGGACGTAGAAGGCTTCGTCCTCCTCGAGGTGGCGGTGCAGCGGGGGAGCGAAGCCGGCCGGGTTGACGAACTCGACCACCGTGAGTCGGCCCCGGGTCTGGGCGCCCCCGGCCTTGATGGTGGCGAGGCTGCCGAGGAACCACAGCGCCTCGCCCTCGTCGGCGCGGTGGTGGTGGGGGTGCGCGGTGGCGGAGTTCGACATGGTCCAGCCTTTCGATGGACAGTGTCTATTGGATAGACACGAGTATGCTCGCGGGATGGCCGAGGTCAAGACGGACCGTCGCCGCTACCAGTCCCCGGTGCGCGACGAGGCCGCACGGCGGACACGACGCGCGGTCGTCAGCGCCGCGGCGGTGTTGTTCGCCGAACGTGGCTACACCGCGTCGTCCCTGCGGCAGGTCGCGGACGCCGCGGGGGTTGCGCGACCCACGGTCGCCGCTGCCTTCGGGTCCAAGCCCGCGCTGCTGCGGCGGGTCGTCGACGAGGCCCTCGCCGGCGACGACGAGGACGTGCCGGTCGCGGACCGACCGTGGTTCGCGCCGGTGTGGCGCGCCGAGCAGCCCGCGGCGGTCCTCGAGGCCTACGCGGGCGTGTGCACGCTCATCGGTCGCCGCACCGCTCGAGTCTTCGAGGTCGTCCACCAGGCCGCTGCCGATTCCCCGGAGGTCGGCGACCTGTGGACGACTCTGGTCCGCAACCGCCGCCTCGGGGCGCAGATGGTGGTCCGGCACGCCGCCGAGACCGGACCCCTGCGCCCCGATCTCACCGAGGACCCCGCCATCGATTCGCTGTGGGTGCTGAACGATCCCGCGCTGTACGGCTCACTCGTGCTGGAGCGGGGATGGTCTGAGGACCAGCACCGGCGATGGCTGGCCACCCAGATGACGGCAGCCCTGCTCCCGGGTCCCACCGCTGCGTAGGGCGACCCCGAGCGTCAGAAGTCGGGGTCGGTGTCGTAGCGGCTGGGTGGTTGTCCTTGCTGTTGGTGGGCGCGGTGGTGGAGGTGTGTGGCGGTGGCGCGGGCTTTGTCGGTGATGCGGCCGTCGCG
>JAVXWR010000487.1:0-3575 GCA_032230725.1 Actinomycetota bacterium | reverse complement strand
CGGCCGAGGCCGCGCGCTGGGCCCGGGCCCACGACGTGCCGATCGTCGACGAGGTCTACGTCCCGCTCGGGACCCGCGATTTCGGACCGGCGCTGCGCAGGCTCTCGCGCAGCAGGCCGACGGGGTGCTGGTGCTGCTGGTCGGCGAGGACGCGGTGCACTTCAACCGCGCGTTCGCCGCGGCGGGCCTCGACTTCTGGCAGACGCGGCTCTCCACGCTCATGGACGAGACGATGCTCCTCGCGTCGGGCGCCCGCGCAACCCGCTCCCTGTACTCGGCCGCCGGGTACTTCGAGGACCTGGCGACCGCGGACGCGCTGGAGTTCACCGGGCGGTTCGCCCGGCGGTTCGGGATGGCGGCGCCCGTGCCCTCGAGCCTCGGCGAGTCCTGCTACGAGGGGATGAACCTCTACGCCCAGCTCGTCCGCGACGCCGGGACGACCCGCCGCGAGGACCTCCTGGCCGCGAGCGAGGAGGTGCGCTTCGGCGGTGCCCGCGGCGAGATGATGCTGCGCCGGGCGCACGTGGTGCAGGACGTCTACATCGCCCGCGCCCAGGACGTGCACTTCGAGGTCATCGCGCGGCTCTCGAGCGGGATCAGGGAGGCGTGAGATAGCCGAGGTCGGCGAGCACGACGGCGGCCAGGTTCGGACCCCGCGTGCACCCGGTCTCGACCCGCGGACCGGAGGCGTAGTACCGCCGCAGTCCCTCGGCGAACGCCATGGGGGTCGCCGGGAGCCGGCCGTCGCGGAGCAGGTCCAGCGCCGAGTCGAGGTCCGCGCGAGAGACGCAGTCCCGCCAGAGCCGCTGGCGCAGGCAGATGCGGTCCTCGTCGACGTCGACCACCTGCACCCGGGACGATCCTCCCAGGGAGGCGAGGGACGGCCGGTCGGCGTACCGCTCGCGCACCAGCTCCCAGTCGAGCGGCCCGGTCCCGTCGTCGGTCACCGTCACCACTCCTCCACGGGCGCATCCCCCCTCGTCGGGGGGACGGCGCCGATCCGTCCCGCGACGGTCGCAGGCGGGCCGCCGGGGGCACAACCTCAGGGAGCACGCCCAGAAGTAACAGCTACGAACATTCTCGTTTCCGAACAGTTGCGTCCGGTACGGATCAGCGCCAGGACGGCAGCCAGAGCTCGGCGTTCCACCGGGCGGCGGTGATGGAGGCCCCGACGAGGATCGGCCAGAGCCAGGCGAAGTTCGCCACCACGAGCCCCACGTAGAGCGCGACCACCATGCGCCCCGTCGAGCGCCGTTCCGGCCCCGCCGTGCGCCGTCCGAGGATCTCCCCGAGCACGAGGACGACGGCGAGCACCAGGAACGGGATCACCGGCGTCATGTAGAAGAAGTACATCTGCCGGTCGATGTCGGTGAACCACGGCAGGATGCCCGCGCCGTAGCCCACCAGGACCGCGGCGTAGCGCCAGTCGCGGCCGGTGATCCAGCGCCAGAGGCCCCAGCCGAGCACCGGGAACGCGGTCCACCACAGGGCGGGGGTGCCGATCGCCATCACCGCGCCGACGCAGTCGTCGGACCCGCAGCCGGTCGCCCCCGCGCCGGACTCGTAGTAGTAGAGCATCGGGCGCAGCCCCATCGGCCAGGTCCAGGGCTTCGACTCCCACGGGTGCGGGTTGCCGCGCGGGGTGAACAGCGTCGCGTGGAACTCCAGCACCTTGGAGGAGAAGTAGGCCATGCCGCGAACCCAGTCCGGCAGCCAGTCCGGGAGCAGCGCGACGAGGGCGACCGAGTCGGCCTTCGCGTCGGTGAGGTGCCGGTCGGTGCCGGTCTCGGACGCCATCCAGGGCAGCCAGCTCGCGAGGTAGACCAGGATCGGGATCGCGAAGAACGCCCACACCAGGGGGGCCACGTCGCGCACCAGCGTCCCGACCCACGGCCGCGCCACCCCGGCCGCGCGCCGCGCGGCCACGTCGAACCCGATCACCAGCGCGCCGAGGAAGACGATGTAGTAGAGCCCCGACCACTTGCTCGCCAGCGATGCCCCGATGCACAGGCCGGCGACGAACCGCCACCAGCGCACCCCGAGCCGCGGCCCGAAGGGCGTGTCCAGCACCCGCCCCTCCGCGACCACGACGGCCATCCGACGCCGGACGTCGTCGCGGTCGGCGAGGATCGCCGCGAACGCGCCGAGCACGAAGAGCGTCGGGTAGATGTCGATCATCCCGACGCGGCTGGAGACCTGGGAGAGCCCGTCACAGATCAGCAGGACGGCCGCGAGCGCGCCGAGCAGCGTCGAGCGGGTGAGCCGGCGCGCGATGCGGATGACGAGGAGCACGCACAGCGTCCCGGCAAGGGCGGAGACGACCCGCCAGCCGACCGGGTCGTACCCGAAGACCCACTGCCCGAGCGCCATGAGCTGCTTGGACAGCGGCGGGTGCACGACGAGCTCGTAGCCCGGGTTGTCCTCGTACCCGCCGTTGCGCAGCGCCTGCCAGGTCTGCGGGACGTAGTGCTTCTCGTCGAAGACCGGCGTGCCGTTGTCGGTGGGCCAGCCGAGGTCCCACAGTCGCACCACGGCCGCGATCAGCGTGAGGACGATCGTGACGGTCCACCCGCGCAGCCGGTCCGTCGGCATCGGGCGCCCGAGCAGGCTCTCCACCCCGCGGGGACCGGGAGCGAGGACACCGCGCGGATCCGCGGCGGTGAGCGCCGCGGGCCGTTCCAGGGTGCTGCCGGCCGTCACGGGCGCCGATCGTACGGGCCGGGCGTGCGCCGTCGGCGACGGCGCGGAGCGGCGCGCGGCCGCGGGCCCTTAGGGTCGGCGTCGTGCCCGACGGTGTCCTGCTGCTGGCGGCGACCCCGCTCGGTGACCCCGGCGACGCGTCCGCCCGCCTGCGGACCGCGCTGGCGACGGCCGACGTGGTCGCCGCCGAGGACACCCGCCGGCTGGGGCGCCTGGCGTCGGCCCTCGGGGTGACGGTCGCGGGCTCCGTCGTGAGCTTCTACGAGGACGTCGAGCGCGCGCGCATCCCGCGCCTGGTCGAGGCGGTGCGCGGGGGGTCGACGGTGCTGGTGGTCACCGACGCCGGGATGCCCGTGGTGTCCGACCCCGGCTACCGGCTGGTCGCGGCGTGCGCCTCCGAGGGCCTCGCGGTGCGCTGCCTGCCCGGACCGTCGGCGGTGCTCGCGGCCCTCGCGGTGTCGGGGCTGCCCACCGACCGGTTCTGCTTCGAGGGGTTCGCGCCGCGGACCGACGGCAAGCGACGCTCGTGGCTGGGCACGCTCGCGACCGAGCAGCGCACCACGATCTTCTTCGAGTCGCCGCGTCGGCTGGCGTCCCTGCTGGCGGTGGCGGTCGACGTGCTGGGCGCCGGGCGGCCCGCCGCGGTGTGCCGCGAGCTCACCAAGACCCACGAGGAGGTCGTCCGGGGCGGGCTCGGCGATCTGGCCGCCTGGGCGGGGGAGCGCGACGTGCTCGGCGAGGTGACCGTCGTGCTCGGCGGCGCCGTCCTCGTCGCCCCGGAGCCCGACGAGCTCGCGGGCGACGTCCTGGCCCTCGTCGCCGGCGGGCAGCGTCTCAAGGACGCCGCCCGCCGGATCGCGACGGAGCGCGGGGTC
>JAVXWR010000668.1:0-8306 GCA_032230725.1 Actinomycetota bacterium | reverse complement strand
TGCTGAAGATGGACTTCCTGGGCCTGCGCAACCTCACGATCATCGACGACGCGCTGAAGAACATCACGCTCAACGGCAAGGAGCCGCTCGACCTCGACAACCTCGGGCTCGACGACAAGGCGACCTACGAGCTGCTGTCGCGCGGCGACACGCTCGGGGTGTTCCAGCTCGACGGCGGCCCGATGCGCGACCTGCTGCGCCGCATGGCCCCCACCGAGTTCGACGACATCTCCGCCGTCGGCGCGCTCTACCGGCCCGGCCCGATGGGCGCCAACGCCCACAACGACTACGCCGACCGCAAGAACGGCCGCCAAGAGGTCACGCCGATCCACCCGGAGCTGGCCGAGCCGCTCAAGGAGGTGCTCGGCGAGACCTACGGCCTGATCGTCTACCAGGAACAGGTCATGGCGATCGCCCAGGTGCTCGCGGGCTACTCGCTGGGCAAGGCCGACCTGCTGCGCCGCGCGATGGGCAAGAAGAAGAAGGAGATCCTCGACAAGGAGTACGAGGGCTTCGCGCAGGGCATGCGCGACAACGGCTACTCCAACGCCGCGGTCAAGACGCTCTGGGACATCCTGCTGCCGTTCTCGGACTACGCGTTCAACCGCGCGCACTCCGCGGCCTACGGCGTCGTCTCCTACTGGACGGCCTACCTCAAGGCGAACTACCCGGCCGAGTACATGGCCGCGGTGCTCACCAGCGTCCGCGACGACAAGGACAAGGCGGCGATCTACCTCGCCGAGTGCCGCCGCATGGGCATCACCGTGCTCCCGCCCGACGTCAACGACTCGGTGCGTGACTTCGCCCCGGTCGGCACCGACATCCGCTTCGGGCTCGGCGCGATCCGCAACGTCGGCGCGAACGTCGTCGACTCGATCGTCACCAGTCGTCGCGAGAAGGGGAACTTCGCCGACTTCTCGGACTTCCTGCGCAAGGTCGAGCAGCAGGTCTGCAACAAGAAGACCGTCGAGTCGCTGGTGAAGGCCGGCGCGTTCGACTCGCTGGGCCACACCCGCAAGGGCCTCGCCCTCGTCCACTCCGAGGCCATCGACTCGGTGATGGCCACCAAGCGCGCCGAGGCCGACGGCCAGTTCGACCTGTTCGGCAGCTTCGACGACGACGCGGCGGACGACGCCGTCGACACGACGGGCATCTTCGACGTCAAGGTGCCCGACGGGGAGTGGGAGCCCAAGCACCGCCTCGCCCTCGAGCGGGAGATGCTCGGCCTCTACGTCTCCGGCCATCCGCTCAACGGCATCGAGCACGTCCTCGCGAGCCGCGCCGACACCCCCATCACGAAGATCCTCGAGGGGGACGTCCCCGAGGGCGCGTCCGTCACCGTCGGCGGCATCCTCGCGAGCGTCACGCGCCGGGTGAACAAGAAGGGCGAGCCCTGGGCGTCCGCACAGATCGAGGACCTGGCCGCGGGCATCGAGGTGCTGTTCTTCCCGCGCACCTACGCGGCGGTGTCGATCGACGTGTCCGAGGACGCGATCGTGCTGCTCAAGGCCAAGGTCAACAAGCGCGACGACCGTGTGAGCCTGTTCGTCGAGGACCTCGCCGTCCCCGACCTCTCGACGGGGGCGGGGGCGTCCGCGGCGCCGGTCCGGGTGCAGATCGAGAGCGCACGGTGCACCCCGGAGCGGGTCGGCAAGTTCAAGGAGGGCCTCGTCGCCCACCCGGGCCCCAGTGAGGTCCACCTGACGCTGCTCGCGGCGAACGGCGCGAGCCACGTACTGCGCCTCGACGACGGGCTCAAGGTCACCAACTCGGGTGCGCTCATGGGTGACCTGAAGGCGTTGCTCGGGCCGCGCTGCCTGGGGTAGCGCTCAGCCGACGGTCTCGAGGAGGCCGCCGAGCTCGGTGAGCGCGCTCGACCACGCGCTCGCCGAGGGGGTCGCGAACCCGACGACGAGCCCGTCGCGGCGCGTCGACGCGCGGGGATGACGGAACGCGCCCAGCCCTTCGAGGGCGACGCCGCGCTGCCGCGCCTCGTCGAGGACGCCGCGCTCCGCGCCCTCGGGCAGCTCGACCAGGGCGTGCAGCCCCGCCGGGTGCCCGACGACGCGCAGGCCCGGCGCCCGCGCCGCGAGCAGGGCCGCCAGTTCCTCCCGCCGGAGCCGGTAGTGCCGGCGGGTGGTCCGCACCTGACGGTCGTAGCCGCCCGAGTCGAGGAGGTCGGCGAGCGCCAGCTGGTCGACGATCCCCACACCGCCGACCATCCGCGCTGCCACCGCCCGGGCCAGCTCCGTGGGCAGCACCATCCAGCCCAGTCGCAGGCCGGGGGCGAGGGCCTTGCTCGCCGTGCCGAGGTAGGCGACCCGGTCGGGGGCGAGGCCCTGCACCGCGCCCACGGGGCGGCGGTCGTAGCGGAACTCCCCGTCGTAGTCGTCCTCGACGACGATCCCGTCCGCCTCCCGCGCCCACGAGACGACGGCCGTCCGCCGCGCCGGCCGCAGCGGGATGCCCGTCGGGAACTGGTGGGCGGGGGTGAGCAGGACGGCGCGCGTCCCGGTGGCGGCGGTCAGCCCGGGCAGGTCGGCGGTGCGGGCGCCCCCGTCGTCGACGGCGAGGGGCATGGTGGGCGGGCCGATCGCGTCGAGCATCCGGCGATGGACGTGCAGGCCGAGCTCCTCGACGGCGAGGCCGGACCCGGCGCGCTCGGTGAGGACGCCCGCGAGCAGGCGCAGCCCCTCGGTCGCGCCCGCGGTGACGACGACGTGCTCGGGCGCGGCACGCACGCCCCGGACCCGGGCGAGGTAGGTCGCGAGTGCGGTGCGCAGCTCCGGGCGGCCGGCGGGGTCGCCGTAGTCGAATGCGGCGTCCGGGGCCGCGTCGACGGCCCGCCGTACCGCCTGCCACCACGCGGCCCGGGGGAACATCGACGTGTCCGGACGGCCGGGACGCAGGTCGTGCACGACGCCGGGGCCGCTGCGCCCGGGCGCCGGCTGCGGCGCGGGGTGCGGCACGGGGACCGTGGCCGCGACGCGCGTCGCCGCTCCCTGGCGGGCCGTCAGCCAGCCCTCCGCGGTCAGCTCGGCGTAGGCGTCGACCACGGTGGCCCGGGCGAGTCCGAGGTCGGCGGCCAGTCCCCGCGACGAGGGCAGCGCCGTCCCCGCCGTCAACCGCCCGGACCGCACCGCGCCCCGGACGGCGTCGGTGAGTGCCACCCGTACACCGCGGCCCGCGGTGACGGCGAGGTCGAGGTGCAGATCGGCACCGGCTCGGGACCCGGTGGTCTGCGATGTCACCCCGGAAGTGGACCACGAACGCCGTCCGGTCGGGGCCTAGCGTCGACGCCATGACGACCACCCTCGACACACGCAGCCCCGTCCACCCGCCCCGACTCTCGCTGACCGACCACGCCCCGGACGTCTACCGCGCCATGGCGGCGCTCTCCGCCGTCGCCGGCGCCGGGCTGGAGGTGCCGCTGGTCGCGCTCGTCAAGCTCCGGGCCTCGCAGATCAACCACTGCGCGTTCTGCCTCGACATGCACAGCCGCGACGCGCTCGGCGCCGGGGAGAGCACGAGCCGCATCGTGCAGCTTCCGGCGTGGCGGGAGTCGCGGCACTTCTACAGCGAGCGCGAGCTGGCCGCGCTCGCGCTGACCGAGGCCGTCACGGTACTCACCGACGGGTTCGTGCCCGACGAGGTGTGGGCGGTCGCGGCGGCGGCGTTCGACGAGACCGAGCTCGCGCAGCTGATCGCCGCGATCACGGTGATCAACGCCTGGAACCGGCTGG
This sequence comes from Actinomycetota bacterium, assembly GCA_032230725.1. Classification (GTDB taxonomy): domain Bacteria; phylum Actinomycetota; class Actinomycetes; order Mycobacteriales; family Pseudonocardiaceae; genus Actinomycetospora. Next base: position 4,563 of record JAVXWR010000668.1, on the reverse strand, counting down.
CGGTCACCACCCGCACGGTCCCCGCGGGCAGCCCCTGACCGGTCAGCCCGGTCCGAACCGACCGTGCCGGCCCTCCCCGGCGGCGAACCGCGCGGCACCGGCGACGGTCTCGGCGGCCAGCGCGGCCCGGCCGTGGGCGAACTCGGCGGCCAGGGCGGCCGGCTGGTCGAGCCCCTCCTGGTCGAGCACCGAGGCCCGGTCGGAGCGCAGGCAGACCTGGGGGAACCCGGCGAGCTCCCGGGCCAGCGCCTGCGCGGCGGCGAGCGCCTCCCCGGCGGGCACCACCCGGTTCGCCAGCCCCATGCCGTGGGCCTCGGCCGCGTCCACGGCGCGCCCGGTCAGCACCAGGTCCATGGCCCGGCTCGTCCCGATCAGGCGCGGCAGCCGCACCGTGCCGCCGTCGATCAGGGGCACGCCCCAGCGGCGGCAGAACACCCCGAAGACCGCGGTCTCGTCGGCCACCCGGAGGTCGCATCACAGCGCCAGCTCCAGCCCGCCGGCGACCGCGTGCCCGGCGACCGCGGCGATCACGGGCTTCCCCAGCCGCAGCCGGGTGGGGCCCATCGGCCCGTCGCCGTCGGGCTCGGTGCGGTTGCGGTCCTCGGTGGCGACCGCGGTGAGATCCGCGCCGGCGCAGAACGTGCCGCCTGCGCCGTGCAGGACGGCGACCGCGGACTCGTCGTCGGCGTCGAAGGCGCGGAACGCGTCGGCGAGCGCGGCGGCGGTGGGGCCGTCGACGGCGTTGCGGCGCTCCGGGCGGTCGAGGGTCACCGTGGTGACCGGCCCGTCGCGCTCCACCCGCACGCTCATGAGGGCGCCCAGCCCAGCGCCGGCCCGAGCGTCGTCGCCACGTCGGTGAGGATCTGCACGTAGTCGGCGTGCTCGAAGGTGAACGGGAGCGCCCACACCACCTCACGTACCTCGCGGAACGCTGCGTTCGCGTACAGCGCCTCCGCGATCTGGTCGGAGGTGCCGACCAGGTCGCGGGCGTAGAGCATCTGGCGGGGCCCGTGCGCGACCGCGGTCCGCGGCGTGCGGTGCTCGACGTACGCGGCGTAGCGCGCCTTCTGGTCCGCGCTGGCGGTGTCGGTGGGGATGACGACGAGGCCCTGCGAGACCCGCGCCGCGTCGCCGAGCGGGTGCACGGACCGGAACAGCTCGATCTGCTCGCGCTGGATCTGCTCGAAGACCCGGGAGGCGTCGTCGCCGAGGTCGTGGCCCTCGGACTGGATCACGTTGCTGGTGAGCATCGCGAGGCCCTGCTCGCCGGCCCAGCGCACCGAGCGCCGGCTGCCGCCGCCGTACCAGACGCGGTCGGCGAGTCCGAGGGAGTGCGGCTGGACGTAGTCGGAGAACGACTCGATGCCGTCGACGCCGGAGAAGGTGCTCGCGGGCTCCCCGCGCAGCAGGGACAGGAGGCGTTCGACCCGGGTGTAGGTGAGGTCCTCGACGTCGGCGGTGTCGGGGTAGAGCCCACCCTTGACGTTCTCCCAGTGGATCGGCGGCCCGACGCTCAGCCCGGGGTTCATCCGGCCGCCGGAGAGGATGTCGAGCGTGCCGAGGTCCTCGGCGTAGCGCAGCGGATTCTCCCAGCCCAGCGGCGTCACGGCGGTGCCGAACTCGATGCGCGAGGTCCGCTGCGAGGCGGCGGCCAGCATCGCCACCGGGGAGGAGATGCCGGACTGGAAGTGGCGGTGGCGCAGCCAGACGCTGTCGAACCCGAGCTCCTCGCCCAGGACGATCTCTTCCAGAAGGTACTCGTGGCCCGGGCCGGGATCGCCGGCGTCGTAGGTACCGAGGGTCAGGAACCCGAGCTTCTCCAGGGGGACACCGGGGGTCGGCATGCCCGGATCATGCCCTGACGCGGACGGGTGTGGACCACCCCAGCGCGGGCCCGAGCCGGGTGGCCATGTCGGTGAGGATCTGCACGTAGTCCTCGTGGGCGAAGGAGAACGGCAGCGCGAACACGACCTCGCGGGCCTCCCGGAAGCCGGCGTGGGCGTAGAGCGCCTCGGCGATCTCCTCCGACGTGCCGAGGACGTCGCGCGCGAAGAGCAGCCGCCCGGGACCCTGCGGCGAGGACGTCCGCGGGGTCCGGGCCTCCACGTAGGCCTCGTACTTCGCGCGCTGCTCGACGGTGGCGGAGTCGGTGGGGATGACGACGAGGCCCTGCGAGACCCGGGCCGCGTCCCCGGCCGGGTGCGCCGCCCGGAAGGCGCGGATCGAGCGGGCCTGGATGGCGGCGAAGTCCGGCTCCTCGTCGGGGGCGACCCGCACGACGCTGGACGTGAGCAGGTTCAGTCCCTGCTCCCCGGCGCGGCGGGACGAGCTCTCGCTGGCGGCGCCGTACCAGAGCCGGTCGGCGAGCCCGGGGGAGTGCGGCTGGACGTGGTCGGAGAACGACTCGATGCCCTCGGTGCCCGCGAAGGTGCTGGCGGGCTCGCCGCGCAGGAGCCGGTGGAGCCGTGCCACGCGCTCGTAGGTGAAGTCCTCGGCCTCGGCGGTGTCGGGGTAGAGCGCTTCCTTCACGTCGTCCCAGTGCATGGGCGGGCCGACCGAGACCCCCGGGTTCATCCGCCCACCGGAGAGGACGTCGAGGGTGCCGAGGTCCTCGGCGTAGCGGAGCGGGTTCTCCCAGCCCAGCGGGGTGACCGCGGTGCCGAACTCGATCCGGGAGGTCCGTTGCGAGGCCGCCGCGAGCACCGTCACGGGGGAGGACACCCCGTACTGCAGGTGGCGGTGGCGCAGCCAGACGCTGTCGAACCCGAGCTGCTCGGCCAGCTCGATCTCCGCGAGCAGGTGCTCGTGGCCGGGCCCCGGGTCGTCCCCGTCGAAGGTCCCGATGGTCAGGAAACCGAGCTTCTCGAGCGCGACGCCGGGTTCGGGCATGGCGCCGATCATCCTCCGATCCGCCTGCCCCCGCCGAGCCCTTGACCTCCTCGCGTGACCCGGCGCACCGTCGAGAGATGGCCGCACCCACGCAGGAATCCCAGCTCGAGTCGACGTCCGGCTTCCGGCCCTCCCAGGAGGGCATCGTGATGCCGCAGCCGCCGACGTTCGCGACCAGCGCCGAGGAGCGGCTGCACCGCAAGCAGCAGCTCGCGGGCGCGTTCCGGATCTTCGGGAAGTTCGGCTTCGGCGAGGGGATCGCCGGCCACATCACCGTCCGGGACCCCGAGGACCCGCACATGTTCTGGGTCAACCCGTTCGGGATGAGCTTCCGCCATATCCGGGTGTCGGACCTGATCGCGGTGACCCACGAGGGCGACGTGGTCCACGGCACCAGGCCGGTGAACCAGGCCGGGTTCGTCATCCACTCCGCGGTGCACCACGCCCACCCCGAGGTGGTCGCCGCCGCGCACGCGCACTCGGTGTACGGCAAGGCGTGGAGCTCGCTCGGCCGCCCGCTCGACCCGATCACCCAGGACGCCTGCACGCTCTACGAGAAGCACGGCGTGGTCACCGAGGGCCGCGGCGCCGTCGTGCTCGACCCGGAGGTCGGCCGTGCGCTCGCCACGGGGCTGACCGGCCGCAAGATGGTCTTCCACCAGAACCACGGCATCTTCACCGTCGGCGACACCGTCGCCGAGGCCGCGTGGTGGTTCGTCAACACCGAGCGCAACTGCCAGGCGCAGCTGCTCGCCGAGGCCGCGGGCACCCCGACGCAGATCGACCACGGCAACGCGAAGTTCACCGCGGAGCAGACCGGCACGCCCTACATGGGCTGGTTCGCCTTCCAGCCGCTCTGGGACGAGATCGTGCGCACGGATCCCGACCTGTTCGACTAGCGTCCGCCGTCGTGATCGTCGACGCCCACGTCCACGTCGCCCACCTCGCCCGTCTCAAGGTGTCGTGGGAGAAGTGGATGGGGGCGGCCGGCGACGAGCCCCGCTGGGCCGCGATGTACGACGACGAGGGTGCGCCGATCCCCGCCGAGGTCAGCCGCTACTTCGCCGACGAGGGCGTCGACCGGGTGCTGATGTTCTGCGAGTACAGCCCGAAGGCCACGGGCTGGCAGACGATCGAGGACCTGCTGCCGATCGTCGAGCACGACCCGCAGCGCTTCCGGATCGTCGCCAACGTCAACCCGCACGTCCACCACCCGGTGGCGCGCGAGCTCGACCGCCAGCTCGATCACGGCGCCGTCGCGCTCAAGATCCACCCGGTGCACGCCGGGATTGCCCCCAACGACCGCGAGCTCTACCCGGCCTACGCGCGGTGCGTGGAGCGTGGCGTCCCCGTGATCGTCCACACCGGCCCGTCGTTCTTCCCCGGCGCGACCTCGAAGCACGGCGACCCGGTGCTCGTCGACGACGTGCTGCGCGACTTCCCCGACCTCACCGTCGTCCTCGCCCACGGGGGTCGCGGCTGGAGCTACGACGCGGCCGCGTCGCTCGCCCTGACCCGCGAGAACGTCTGGCTCGACCTCGCCGGCCTGCCCCCGAAGCGCCTGCCGACCTACTACGCGAGCTTCGGCGTCGACCGCATCGCGGCGAAGGCGATCTTCGGCACCGACGCGCCGACCGCGAGCCCGGCGCGCAACATCGCCGCGATCCGTGACCT
>JAVXWR010000468.1:0-4729 GCA_032230725.1 Actinomycetota bacterium | reverse complement strand
GCACCCCGCCCTGCGCGGCCATCATCACCACGACGCTGGTGCGCGCGAACGAGCAGTACAGGCCCGCCTCGAGGAACCACGGCCGGCCGTCGGGGTCGACACGGAAGTCGAACAGGCCGTAGTCGCGAGCAGGACCGCGGACAAAGACATGCGGGGGTGGACCTCCGGGTGGGGGCATACGGATCGGCCACGTCCCCCGATCGGGTCGCAGCAGGTCCCGGGTATCCGCGATCCGGCCCGCTAACCGCTGACCGCCTAGAGCTCCGAGCGCCGTGACGCGATCGTCCGGGCGATGTCCCGAATCTTGATGTTCAGGTCCTGCGAGGCGCGCCGGAGGATGTCGAAGGCCTGGTCGGCGTCGGCACCCCGCCGCTCCATGAGGATCCCCTTGGCCTGCCCGATCACGTCGCGGGACTGCAGCGCCTCGGTCAGCTGCACGGTGCGCAGCTTCTCGGCCTGCAGACCCCGGGCGGCCCGCAGGGCGACCGCCGCGTACGAGGCGAGGATGAGCATCGCGTCCTCGTCGACCTCGGCGAAGCCCTCGGGTTCGCGGAAGTAGTAGTTCAGCGCCCCGAGCCGCGGCGGGTCACCTCCGGGGAACATCCCGGTCGAGCACACGGCGGTCAGCCCGAGATCCACGACCCGCGGGCCGAAGCGCGGGTAGCGGTCGTCGTGGGCGAGGTCGGTGCTCACGGTGAACCCACTGCTCGAGGACGCGGTCGCCTCCACGCACGGGCCCTCGCCGGTGTCGTACTGGATGCCGTCCGCCCGCGTCGCGAGGGGATCGGTCTCGGCCGGGGTGTGGAAGGTCCCGTCGGACTCGCGCAGGGTGACCGACACCATCGCCGCCGACGGCACGATCGAGGCGGCCCGGCGCACCACGCGTTCGAGGACACCGACCACCCCGGTCTCCGCGGGCACGGTGAACAGGTCGAGGCTCAGGCCGACGAACTCCGCGGCCAGCGGACCGAGGTCGGGCTGCGTGTGCACGGACACCGACCCGGCCCCGCCGTTCGAGCCCCGCCCGCGCCCGCTCTCGTGCTCGACGAAGCGGGTGCGGGCCTCGTGCCACTCGTCCTCGGTCGCCATGTCCGGAGCGGTACCCAGCGCACGACGCGCTTCACGCGTCCCGGGCCCACGACGACGGAGTGGCGGTGCGCTTTCCAGGTGTGGCCGGGCGACGCGGTCGGGTAGTCGCGGGCCACCATCGGTGTGCGGTCCCGGGACTGCTGCCGGTGCAGGTCCTCGCCGGTGCAGACCGGGCGGCCGGCAGGACCGAACCCCGGGCACCGATTCCTGGTGCACCCCCCGGCCGGTTTCCGAGGAGGACCCGATGAGCGCGTCCACCACCCGCCCGCGCGTGGAGGCGGCCCTGCAGGCCGTCGCCTTCCCGGCCGACCGCGACGTCCTCGTCGCCGCGGCCGAGCAGGCCGGCGACGAGCAGACGGCGCGCGCGGTCCGTGCGATCCCGCCGGTCGAGTACGGCGGGCTCGGGGACGTGCTCGCCTCCGTGGCGACCATCGACGAGGACCACCCGCAGGAGCGCGACCCGGCCGCCGACGGCGCCGGGCCGCCGGCCTCGTGAGCACCCCGCAGCCCACCCACCCGGACGCCGTCGAGCAGGCCACCCGCTCCGGCCGGGCCCCCGTGCGTCTCGCGGCGCGCTGGCTCGTCGGGATGGGCGTCATGGCCTGGAGCTACCTGCGTGAACCCGTGCCGATCCGGCGAGCGGAGATCCTGGGCGGCGACGACGACCTGCCGCCCGCCGTTCCCGACGCGCTCATCGACGACCGGTCGCAGCCGGCGGAGTCCGGTCACGGGCCGCTCTACCGACGCCGCTTCCGGGTCACCGTCGACGACGCCCGGGTCGACGCCCGGACGCTGATGACGACGGTGTCGGGCGACCTCACCCGGCTCCTGCCCGGCGAGGTCGCGGCGGTCTCGCCCCGCACCGAGTCCCGGACGCTCCCGGGACCGGGCGACGAGTTCGTCGTGCGGATGCCCGGCCCCTGGGACGGTCCGGTGCGGGTCGTGCTGCGCGACGACACCCGGCTGCGCCTCGCCACGCTGACCGGCCACCTCGAGGCGGGCCAGATCGAGTTCCGGGCGACGGACGAGGACGGCGGACTCTGCTTCGAGATCGAGACGTGGGCCCGTCCGGGCACGCCGCTGGTCCGCGTCCTCTACGCCGACCTGCGCGTGGCCAAGGAGATGCAGCTCTACATGTGGGTGCGGGCCTGCGAGGCGGCCGCCGAGCTCGCCGGAGGGCGGGTCCGCGACGGGGTCGACGTCCTGACGCGCCGGGTGGAGTCCGCCCCGCACGGCGGCCGGCGCCGGCCGTGGCCGCGCCCCCGCCACTGAACCGCACACGTTTCGGGACGGGGGCCGCGGGAAGCCCTGCCGGGCTCATCGGGCCGGACGCGCGGTCACCGGAGGATCGTCACCGTCGGCCCGGCGAAGGAGGAACGTCAGCCGTCATGACCGACACCGCCGGACCGCTCTCGGGGCGCACCGTGGGATTCCTCTGCGCGACGGAGGGCACGGAGCAGGTCGAGCTGACCGAGCCGTGGCGAGCCGTCGAGGAGGCGGGCGGCACCCCGGTGCTCATCTCCGAGACCCCGGGCTCGATCCAGGCCTTCCACCACCTGGACAAGGGCGACCGGTTCGACGTGGACGCGGTCGTGAGCCAGGTGAAGACCGACGACTACGACGGCTTCGTGCTGCCCGGCGGCGTCGCCAACCCGGACCTGCTGCGCACCGTCCCGAACGTGGTGCGCCTGATCGGGGAGGCCTTCGCCATTGGCACCCCGGTCGCCGCGATCTGCCACGCGCCGTGGTTGCTCATCGAGGCCGACGTGGTGCGCGGTCGCCGGATGACCTCGTTCCCCAGCCTGGCCACCGACCTGCGCAAAGCGGGCGCCCAGTGGGTCGACGAGGAGGTCGTCGTCGACCACGGCCTGGTCACCAGCCGCACCCCCGACGACCTGCCCGCGTTCTGCGTGGCGCTCGTCGAGCAGATGGCCCGGTCGGGCAAGGACGCCGAAATCCACGCCGCCGAGGTGCGCTGAGCGCTCATGCCGCGGCGAGCGGGGTGCTCGGGGCCTCCGGGGACGGCGCGAGGCGCTCGAGCACGACGAGGTCGTCGGCGAGCCAGCCCAGCCAGCCCCAGGCGTCGACCAGGCGCAGCGCACGCACCGGGTGCGCTGCGCGGTCGGGGAGGTCGGCCACGGCCCGCAGCCCCGCGTGCACGAAGCCGGGCGGCGGGGGCGGGACGGGGTGCGGGTCGTCCCCCTCGCGGCGCAGCACGACGGCCCAGCGGTGGTAGCGGTCGGCGAGGACCTCGACGTCACCGCGCAACCGCGCGGCGAGATCGGGCCACGGCGCGGCCTCGTCCGGCCCGGGCGGCTCGGCGAGGGCGCTGCGCGCGCCGCGGCCCACCCGGTGGACGACGCCGAGTACGGCGAGCCAGTCGAGGTCGTGGCCGTGCCCGACGTGGCGCTCCGACCGGAACTGGGTGTACGTCGCCTCGTAGCGGACGAGCCCGACCGTCAACGCCGCCAGCCGCTGCGTGACCACGTGGACCGGGACGACCCCGGCGAGCCAGTCGGTCGTGCCGTCGACGAGGTCGGCCGCCGCGTCGAGGCAACGGCCGGCGGCGCGGCGGACCTCCCCGTGGCCACCGGCCGGCCACACCGCGGCGCCCACGGCGAGTCCGATCAGGGCGCCGAGGACCACGTCGAGGACGCGCTCCGGCCCGATCCGCCACGTGGGCGGGGACAACTGGGAGAACAGCACCGCGACGACGAGGGTGAAGCAGGCCTGCGACGCCACCACGCCGGCCAGCCGCCCCGACAGGACGGCGATCACGACGACGACGGGCAGCAGCGCCGCGGTCGCGACCGGGTAGGGCCCGACCAGCAGGACCACGCCGATCGCGAGGGCGCCGCCGATGGTCGTCCCCAGTACCGCCGGGGGCAGCGCCGCGCGCGTCGAGCCCGCGGACGTGCGCATCAGCGTCAGGGTGGCCAGCAGCACCCAGAACCCGTGCGCGACGTCGAGCTCGCCGGCGATCAGACGCGCGAGCGCGAGGCCGACACCCAGGCGCAGCGCGTTCTGCAGGTACACCGAGCGGAGCGAGAGGTGGCAGCGCAGCCGCCGCCACCACAGCAGCGCCAGCGGGGCCCCCGCGTAGAAGAAGGGACCGTCGGCCGGGGCCTCCCCCGGGACCGTCGACGCCGGGACGGGCTGGTCGGGCCGGCGGACCGCGTGCGTCGCGAGGACGACGATGCGCTGCTCCTCGGCGATCTGCGCCACCGCGACCGCCGTCTCGGCCCGCCGCACGGTCTGCTCGCCGGGCCCGAGGACCTGCACCGCGCGGACCCGGCGCGCGGTGAACGCGGCGCGGGCCGCGTCGAGCCCCTCGAGCCCGGGCGGCGCGTGGTGGCCGGCCAGCGCGTCCGCGGTCTCGGTCAGCGACGCGGCGACCGCGGCGAGCAGCGCCGTCGGGGCCTCCGGGTCGGAGCCGGCGCCCCCGGGGCCCGACCGCCCGGCCAGGACCGTGGGCACCAGCTCCTCCAGCGCCTCGACCCGGCCGTGCAGGGCGCGCAGCGCGGCCGCGAGGTGGGTGAGCCCGCGGTCGGCGGCGCCGGGCCCGGTCGGGCGCTCGTCGATCGGGACGCCGCTCAGGCGCAGCCGGTCGGCCGCCCACGTGGCGCGCCGGCGGGCGTGG
>JAVXWR010000436.1:0-4613 GCA_032230725.1 Actinomycetota bacterium | reverse complement strand
GCCAGCTTGTTCACCTGCTCGACGAGGTGGACGGGCAGGCGGATCGTGCGGGCCTGGTCGGCCATGCCCCGCGTGATCGCCTGGCGGATCCACCAGGTCGCGTAGGTCGAGAACTTGAAGCCCTTGGCGTAGTCGAACTTCTCGACGGCCCGGATGAGGCCGAGGTTGCCCTCCTGGATCAGGTCGAGCAGCGGCATCCCGCGGCCGGTGTAGCGCTTGGCCAGCGAGACGACGAGCCGGAGGTTGGCCTCGAGCAGGTGCGCGCGGGCCCGTCGCCCGTCACGGACCACGAAGCGCAGGTCCTTGGTCCGGCCCTCGTCGAGGGTGTCGTCCTCGAGCAGGTGGGCCGCGTAGACCCCCGCCTCGATGCGCTTCGCGAGTTCCACCTCGTCGGCGGCCGTCAGGAGGGCGGTCTTTCCGATACCGTTGAGGTAGACGCGCACGAGGTCGGCAGCCGGGCTCTGGGCGTCCAGATCGCTCTGGGCCTCCGCCTCGGTCTGGAGCGCAGTAGTCTCGGAGACGACGTCGGGGGTCGACTCGGGCAGGACAGCCTCGGCGTCGCGAGACTCCTGCGGGGCGAGTGTCGCCGTCATGGAATCCTCCCTGAGCGGCGCCTGGTCTGGTACGCGCCGTCTCATGTGGTCGAACGCGCAGCGGTGCGCGATCGTTCCCGACCGCCGCTCACCGACCGGTTAACCGCTTGTGACGGTGCCGACGCGTGTTCCGGGCCATCGATGAGCAACAGAACGCGACGGGCCCCGGACGACGACGCCGCTCACCGGGGGACCACCATCCCGTGCAGGAAGAGGTCCCGGACGACGGGCAGCGCGGCTGCGGTGAGCTCGTCGGGGTCGCGTCCGTGGGCGAGGGCGAGCAGCTCGCAGAGGTCGCGCAGCGGCAGGTGTCCCCGGCAGCCCGCGAGCAGGGCCTCGCCGAGCTCGTCCAGGTCGTGGCGCCACTGCGGGCCGTCCAGGCGCACCAGCGTCCCGCCGATCCGCCGCCAGCCCCCGCCGTCGTCACCGTCCCCGCCGCCGTCCCCGTCCGGCACGTCCTCCGGCGCCACCGGGGTGTACCCCCGCTCCAGGGCCGTCGTCGGCGGCACCACGAGGGCCTCGTCGAGCAGGTCGTGCCCGCGCAGCCACGCCACCCGGTCCAGCCAGGCCTCGACCTCCGGGCCCAGCGGGTCCCCGTGGGCCTGGCGCATGTCCTCGCACACGACGGTGCCCGCGAGGCCCGGAGCGGTCCGGCGCAGCGTCACGAACCCGAAGCCGATCGCGACCACGTCGTGCGCGGCGAAGAAGTCGAGCCACCGGGCCGAGCGCTCCCGGCCCGCGGAAGAGGCGGGGTCGACGCCGGCGTCGCGCAGCCAGGTCCCGACGTGCAGGGCGGGGTCGGCGACGTCGCGCTGCACCACCCACGCGTCGAGCCCACCCGGCTCGGCGGCCTCGGCGGCCGCGGCGAGCCAGCGGCGGGGGCGGGCGTCCCACCCGTCGGTGCCGCCCCCGTCCGCCCCGCCCGCCGCCCGGGCGGCCTCGACGTCGGGGCGGGTGACGAGCCAGGAGGCCAGCAGCTGTCCGACCCCGTCCTGCGCGAGGTGGCCGGGCAGCGTCGAGACCAGGAGGTCGCTCGCGCCGTCCCCGCCCAGGCCCGCGTCGCGGTAGACGTGCTCGACCTCCGGCGGCCCGGGCACGAACGGTGGGTTGCAGACGATCTGGTCGAAGCGGCGCCCGGCGACCGGCTCCCACCAGGGGCCGGCCAGCACCTCCGCGTCGATCCCGGAAAGCGCGAACGTCGCGCGTGCGAGGGCCAGCGCCCGCGCCGAGACGTCGGTGGCGGTGAGGGCGGCGGCGTGCCCGGAGGCGTGCAGCGTCTGCACCCCGCAGCCGGCCCCGAGGTCGAGCAGCGTCGCCACGGGCCGGCGCACGGTGGCCCGCGCCAGCGACAGCGACGCCGCGCCGGTGCCGAGCACGTGCTCGCGCGCCCGCTCCGCGCTCCCGGCCGCGTCGGCGGGGTCGTCGGGCCGGAGCTCGAGGTCGGAGACCACCCACCAGGACCCGTGGTCGTCCGCGTGCGGGCGCAGGTCGAGCGAGGCGACCACCGCGCCGTCACCGCGGGCCAGGAGCCCGGCGTCGACGGCCTCGTCGAGCCCGACGGGGGCGATCGCGGCGGCCACGTCGGCGACGGGCCGCGCTTCGCCGAGCAGGAACAGCCGCACGAGCGTCGCGAGCGGGGAGGCCTCGCCGACGGCCCGGGCGGCCGGCTCCGGCTCCCCGCGGTCCAGCGCGGCTCTCGCACCCTCCCCGAGCGCCTCCGCGACGCCCTCGACGGTGAACCCCGCCCCGCGGAAGGGCGCGGCGAGGCGCGTGGCGAGCCCGGGCAGGGCGTCGAGGGCGTCGGCGCCCGGGGTCGGGTCGATCACGGGGACTGGGTCGATCACGGGGACTGGGTCGATCACGGGGACAGTGTCGGACAGTCCGGTCGGGATCGGTTCACCGCGTTCCGGAAAGCAGTGACGTGTGGCACAGCCCCACATCGGGGAAACAGCCTCTCCGACGAGAGAGGACGGTGCCGCGTCGACCGTGGCATGGTTGCTCGATCGAGGTCGGCGAGTGACGCTGTGCACACCTGGTGCGGCGCGGCGTCCGGGGCCGGCCAGCCAATTCGAAGTCGATCGATGCGGAGGGCCAGGGGATGGCGGAGCAGGGCACCACGAGTCAGGGCAAGCAGTACGAGCCGGATTCAGAACTGGCGAAGACCGCCAACGCCCGCCCCGAGATGAAGGAGCAGGATCTCGAGGAGTTCTGGGACGAGCAGGCCAAGGCGCGCATCGACTGGTTCACCCCGTACGACACGGTGCTGGAGTGGAACCTGCCGTACGCGAAGTGGTTCACCGGCGGCAAGCTCAACGCCTGCTACAACTGCGTCGACCGGCACGTCGAGGGCGGCCTGGGCGACAAGGTCGCCCTGCACGTCGTCCCCGACGACGGGCCCGACTCCTCGGAGGCGCGGGACATCACGTTCTCCCAGTTGCAGGAGCAGGTGGTCAGGTTCGCCAACGGCCTCAAGAAGCTCGGGGTCTCCAAGGGTGTCCCGGTCGGGATCTACATGCAGATGATCCCCGAGGCCGTCGTGGCCATGCGGGCGTGCGCGCGCCTCGGCGCCCCGCACACCGTCGTCTTCGGCGGGTTCAGCGGCAAGGCTGTGGCCGAGCGCTGCAACGACCTCGAGTGCAAGGTCCTGATTACGCAGGACGAGGCGATGCGCGGCGGCAAGGCCGGTGGGCAGAAGGTCAACGCCGACGAGGGCCTCGACGCGAACCCCACGACGGTCGAGAAGGTCGTCGTCATCAAGCGCACCGGCGCGGACATCCCGATGGGCGACCGCGACGTCTACCTCGACGACCTCGTCTCGGACGAGTCGGGGGACGCCGAGAGCTGCCCGTGCGAGCCGATGGACTCCGAGGACCTGCTGTTCCTCCTCTACACCTCGGGCTCGACGGGCAAGCCCAAGGGCGTCGTGCACACCACCGGCGGCTATCTGGTCGGCTGTGCGTCGACCCACTACCTCGTCTTCGACGTCAAGGACGACTCGGTCTACTGGTGCGCGGCCGACATCGGCTGGATCACCGGGCACAGCTACATCACCTACGGCCCGCTGGCCAACGGGTGCACGTCGATCCTCTACGAAGGCGTTCCCGGCTACCCGGACAAGGACGTCTGGTGGAAGATCATCGAGAAGTACGGGGTCTCGATCCTGTACACCTCGCCGACGGCGATCAAGTCGCACATGAAGTGGGGCGAGCAGCACGCCCAGGGCCACGACCTGTCCTCGATCAAGATCCTCGGCAGCGTCGGTGAGCCGATCAACCCAGACGTCTGGGAGTGGTACCGGGAGTACGTCGGCGGCGGCAAGGCGCCGATCATGGACACCTGGTGGCAGACCGAGACCGGGCACATCCTCATCACGCCGCTGCCCGGCATCACGACCCTCAAGCCGGGCTCGGCGCAGCAGCCGTTCCCGGGGGTCCGGCCCGAGGTGCGCGACGACGAGGGCAACGTGCTCGACGTCGAGCAGACCGGCAACCTGGTCCTCAAGGCACCGTGGCCCGGCATGATGCGCACGCTGTACAACGACGACGAGCGCTTCCGCGACACCTACTGGTCGAAGTACTCCGACGCGTACTTCGCCGGTGACGGCGCCAAGTACGACGCCGACGGTGACATCCAGCTGATGGGCCGCATCGACGACGTCGTCAACGTCTCCGGGCACCGCCTGTCCACCTTCGAGGTGGAGAGCGCGCTGGTCGAGCACGCCGACGTCGCCGAGGCCGCCGTCGCGGCGCGCAAGGACGACGACACGGGCCAGGCGATCATCGCCTTCGTCTCGCTCAAGGGAGACAAGGAAGGCACCGAGGAGCTGGAGCAGGCCCTGCGCGAGCAGGTGGCCCAGTCGATCGGCAAGCTGGCCCGCCCGGCCTCGGTGATCTTCGCGCCGGACCTGCCCAAGACGCGGTCCGGCAAGATCATGCGCCGCCTGCTCAAGAACCTCGCCGAGGGCGAGGAGCTGGGCGACACGTCCACGCTCGTCGACCCGTCGGTCGTGGACGAGATGCA
>JAVXWR010000295.1:0-4239 GCA_032230725.1 Actinomycetota bacterium | reverse complement strand
GCTGACCGAGGAGATCCGCCGGAACGCGCGGACGAAGGTCTCCTGGGTGAGGTCCTCGGCCACGCCGCGGTCGCCGAGCCGGTAGAAGACGAACCGGAAGACGACGTCGTGGTAGCGGTCGAAGAGCTCGCCGAAGGCGTCGACGTTGCCGTCCTGCGTGGCGCGGACCAGCGCCCAGCCGTCGGCGACCTGCTCGTCGGCCTCCTCGAGGCCCGCGCCCTGCAGGTCGGCGGGGTCGATCTCGGCCGCCTCGTCCTCCGGGCGCTCGTCCTCGGCGACCGGGACGATCGGCTCCTCGACGCGGGGGGACTCGATCGGTGTCGTCGGCGGGTGCGCGCCACCGGGGAAGGGCACCGGCCCGGTCGGCGCCCCCACGGAGGGGTGCCCGGGCGGTGGCGGCCCCGGGAGCGGGGGACCCGGCGGAGGCGGTGGCGGCCCCGCGGGACGCGGCGGCGCGGGCGGCGCCGGGCGGCGGCCCTGCACCCGCGGCAGGTCGGGGTGCGACGGGTGGTCGACGGGTCGCGGACCCGCGGGCCCGACCGGTCGGCCGGCGTCGGGACCGCGCTGCTCGGGGTAGGGCGGTCCGTACCCCTGCTCGGGCGGTCCCGGGGTCCGACGCTCCGAGGCCGGACCCCGGCCCGTCGTCACGGCGTCGACCGGTGGGGCATCGGTCATGGACGCGGTCCGACCGGACCGGTCGCTCCGCTCGCGTCCCGGCTCCGGCCTCCCGCCGGCGCCGACGGTCATCGCGCCCCGTCGGCCGTGGCTGCGGCCACGGCGACGTCGGGGAGGGCCGGGACGGGGACGACGGCGAGTGGCGCGCGCGAGGCCCGGGTCGGGGCGGGTGCGTCCGGGAGGGCCGCCGCGGGGGCGTCTCCCGGCGTCACGCCGGCGCCGACGACAGCGGACAAAGCGTTCTCCCTCGCTGGACGACCAGTCGCTTCTCCGACGCGCAGACCCGTCCGCTCGAGCGATCGGGGAGCACGCTGGGAACGGAGCATCCGTGCGGCTCCGAGGCCCTCGTCACCGGAGCGCCACCCACCCGGACCAGGCTCGTTGACATGCACTTGACCTGCGGTGAGAGGTCATGACCGCACCGTCGGCGGTCGGAGCGGATCTGCCAGACTCCCCGTCGGGCGGACGTCGAGAGAGGACGGTTCCTGGCGTGTCCGAAGTGGTCGACGGAACAGGACTCCCTGTTCGGGTGACGGTTCTGGTGCGCGCGCAGTGCACGACGTGCGACCGCATGGAGGACGTCGTCCGGCAGGTCTGCGCCGACGAGGGCGTGGGGTGGGAGCGGGTCGACATCGACGGCGCCGACGCCGAGGTGCGCGGCGAGTTCGGCGACCGCATCCCCGTCACGCTCGTCGACGGCGAGGAGCACGCGTCGTGGCGCGTCGACCCCGGCGCCCTGCGGACGGCGCTCTCCGCGTGACCCTCGCCCCGCCCACCCTCCGGGCCGTCGGCGCCCAGGCCGGCGCCGGCGACGTGGCCGCGCTGCGGACCGCGACCTCGCTCGTGGTGCTCGCGCAGTCGACCTACCGCTCGCTGGCCGGGCTGTCGGCGGGCGGCGGCGACCGCGCCAACCCGGTGGTGCGTGACCTCGTCTCCACCGCGGTGACCGAGCTCGGCGACGCGAGGGACGCGCTGGCCTCGGCCACCACCGGCGCCGGCGGCCGCGCGCAGACCGCACCCGATCCGGCCTACGGCTCGGTCGTCGCGCAGGCGCTCCCGACGGTGCGCACGCCCGCCGACGTCGTCGGGCTGGCGCTGACCCTCGAGGACGTCCTCGCGCAGACCCTCGTGGCCGACGCCGCGGGCCTGTCCACCCCGGCGCTGCGGGCGACCGCGCTGCGGCTCGGATCGGCGGCCGCCGCGCGGAAGGCGAGCCTGCTCGTCGTCAACTCCCTGCTCTCCTCCGGCCGGTCCGATCTCGTCGTCGCGCCTCCCGACCTCACCGCCCTGCCTCCCGCGGTCGGGACGGTCGGGTTCCCCGACACCCGCTTCCCGACGGCGAAGGCCTCCCCGCCCGAGGAGGGCTCCGGGTGAGCGCCGCGACGGGCAGGCCCTCCCGGCGTCTGGTGCTCGGCGGCGCCGCCGCCGGGCTGCTCGGCGCGGGTGCGCTGGCCGCCTGCTCCGACGCCCCGCCGGCGGGGCCCCCGGGATCGTCCGCCACCCCGCCCCCGAGCACCACGACGACGACCGCGCCGCGCCCCGCCTACGTCGGGGAGGAGCGGGGGATCGCGCTGTGCGCGGCGCTCTCCGCGCTCGCCGCGAGCCTCTACTCCGGGGCCGTCCTCGCCGCGACCGACGGCCGGCTCGGGCAGGTGCCCGGCGTCGTCACGGCCTTCCTCTCCGGGGCCGGGGCCCAGCACACCGAGCACGCGGCGGCCTGGAACGCCCTGCTCACCGCGGCCGGGCGCCCCGCGGTCACCGGGACGCCGCTGACGGTGGAGACCGAGCGGCGCGCCACGCTCGGGCGCGCCGCCGCCCCCACCGACCTGCTGGCGGTCGCTGTGGACGTCGAGGCCTCGGTGGGGGCCACCGTCCTCGCGCGGGCGGGGGAGTTCACCGACACCGGGGCGGCGGCGCTCGCCGCGACGCTCGCGCCGGTCGCCGCGATGCACGGCGCGACGGCGGCCTTCCTCCTCGGGCGCCCCACCGGGGTGACCCCGGGTCCGGCGGGGGCAGCGCTGGGCCCGGACGCCCTGACGGTCTGACGGTCAGAGGCACCCGAGGGTGCGCCCTGACGTGTCCGGGGCGCCGCGGGCTGGCACACTGGACAGGATCGAGGCCGTGACCAGCGACTTTGTGCGTGTGTTCACGAGCGGTACCCTCGGTGCGGTTGTCCAGTGGAACTCGCGCACGGCGGGGCCCGTCGGCCCGAGGTCGCGTGTCCATCTCCGGCGGGGCCCGACAGCGATCGACGACAGCGGGACCAGCACAGCGGCACGAGGAGGCTCCCGGCGTGACGGTGGACGGGGGTGTCCCACGCCCCGGGACGGCCGGGTCCCCCGCGACCCCCGACGCTGCCCCCGGCACCCCCGCCGGACCCACCCCCGCCGCCCCGGCCCGCCGCCTCGCGCGCGTGCCCGGGGCGACCGTCGCGCGGCTCGCGGTCTACCTGCGGGTCCTCACCGAGATGCTCGCCCAGGGCGTGCGCACCGTCTCCAGCGACGTGCTGGCGGCCGCGGCCGGGGTGAACGCCGCGAAGCTGCGCAAGGACCTCTCGCACATCGGCTCGTCCGGCGTCCGCGGGGTCGGCTACGACGTCTCCCGGCTCACCGCGCAGGTGGAGTCCGTGCTCGGGCTCACTCGATCGCACGCGGTCGCGCTCGTCGGAGTGGGCAACCTCGGGCACGCGCTCGCCGGATACGGCGGGTTCGCCGCGCGGGGCTTCGGTGTCACGGCGCTGTTCGACGTCGACCCGGCCCTGGTCGGCACCGCGATCGGTGGGGTGGAGGTCCTGGACGTGGCCGAGATCCCACGCGTGTGCCCCGAGCGCGGGGTGACGATCGGGGTGGTGGCGACGCCGGCCGTCGCGGCGCAGCAGGTGTGCGACGCGCTGGTCGGTGCGGGGGTCCGGAGCATCCTGAACTTCGCGCCCACCGTGCTCTCGGTGCCCGAGGGTGTCGAGGTGCGCAAGGTCGACCTGGCGGTGGAGATGCAGATCCTGGCGTTCCACGTCTCCCGCGGGCTCGACGGAGCGAGCGAGACGGAGAAGGTGTTCGGATGAGTCTGCTGCTCGTGGGTGTGTCGCACCGCACGGCGCCGGTGTCGGTGCTGGAGCGAGTCACGATCGCGGGCGAGGACATCGCGAAGGTCCTCGACGAGCTGATCGCGGGGGAGCACGTCTCCGAGGCCGTGGTCCTCTCGACGTGCAACCGCATCGAGATCTACGCGGTGGTGGAGACCTTCCACGGCGGCCTCACCGAGGTCTCCGGGGTCCTCGCCCGCCACGCCCAGGCCGACGTCTCCGACCTCACCGACCACCTCTACGTCCACTACGCCGGGTCCGCGGTCGAGCACCTGTTCTCCGTGGCCGCCGGGCTGGACTCCATGGTCGTCGGCGAGGCCCAGATCCTCGGCCAGCTGCGCGCCGCCTACTCGACGGCCCGCGAGCTGGGGACCGTCGGGACGGTGCTGCACGAGGTCGCGCAGCAGGCGCTGCGGGTCGGCAAGCGGGCCCAGACCGAGACCGGGATCGACGCCGCGGGCGCCTCGGTGGTCACCGAGGCG
>JAVXWR010000264.1:0-2529 GCA_032230725.1 Actinomycetota bacterium | reverse complement strand
ACTGACCGCCGGGCCGGCGCGGCTCGACGGGGTGCGGGTCATCGGTGTCGACGAGCACCGCTGGGCCCATACCCGCACCGCGCAGGTAGGCCTCGGACGGCGTGCGCCTCGTAGACCTCGAGCGCATCAGGGCCTCGCTCCTCTTGGCCGGCCCGTTCGCGCCCCCGCACCGGCACACCGGGCCGGGCCGTCGACCGCCGGCCGCGGGTCGCGGTCGCTGATTGGCTGGTCACTGGCGGTGAGTGTTCGACCGGTCGCCGTGGGTTGGGTTACCGTGGTCCCAGACGTGACGCGTTTACCCCGGCCCCCGGTGAACCGCTCATCCTCGGATGCGCTTCCAGGGGGATCTTGTGGCGTCAGATCACTATGTGCCCGGCGGTGACCGCCGCGGCTTCCGGGTCGTCGCATCGGGCGGGGTCGGGTCGTCGTTCGGTGGGCTCGGCGAGGCCCGCATCGTGCTGCGCGGCGAGATCGACAGCGACGCGTTGAAACTCGTGGGCCGCCAGCTCGATGGTTTCCTCGCCGCCCGGACCCGGTTTGTCACCCTCGACGCCACCGGCGTGACCGGCGCTGACGCGCGCCTCGTGGAGGTGCTGGGCGCCGCCCAGCGCCGCCTCGCGCCGGGACGGGGCCTGCTGACCACGCCGGGACGGGGCCTGCTGACCACGGTCGGGCTGCACCCCCACGTTCTGCCCCCAGGCGCCGCCTCCGGCCGCGAGCCTGACGCGGCGGGCGCCGCCGAGGGCGCCGCGGCAACGGTCGCGGAGCCAGCGCGGTGAGCGGGCTGCTGTTCACCCCGCGCCGGGCGCTGGCCGACGTCCTCGATCTGGGCGCCGAGGCCGGCTCCGCGATGACCACGCTCACACCGCCACCGCGCTGGGCGCGCTGCTGCCCCCGAGTCGCGATAACTCTCGCCAGCCCCGACCCCGCCACCGCCGACTCGGCCAGGCCCGACCCACCCGGTCGGGGCACCGCTGCTTTCCCGACCCGGAGGACTCGCCTGCGGGTCGTCCCGGACCCGACTTTCGACCCGATTCGTTGCCCTGGAGGGGACTTTCCTGTCATGTCGTTCCGTGGCCCGACACCACCAGAGTCGCTGCTCGAGCGGGGCGGCGAGGCCGTGGCGGGGCTGCTCCTGCACACCGCCGCGCTTACCCTGGGCGCGGTGGCCGCGCTCGGGACACCGGTGAAGATCGCCGCCCGCTATCTGGCCGGGCCGCTGCGCCTCGACCGGGCCGGTTCTGCCCCCGACCCGGTGCCCGACACGGTCCGTGCCGCCGCCCGAGCGACCGATTACGCCGCCGGGCGGCTCGAGCGGTGGGCGCGTCTCGCTGACACCCCGACTCCGACCCCGGTCCCGGGCCCGGCGCAGGTCCCGCGCCAGCGGCGGCGACCGGGCGCCGGGCGGGTGCTCGAACCCATCCGGTAGAGCCGTGCCCGGTGGGATCGGCGGGAGAGGCCGCCGACCGTCCGGGATGCCGGTGGCGCGCGGACCGGGCAGGTGACGGTCCCCGTGTCACACCCGCGGCCGGGACCGTGCAGGACCCAGAACCACCTCCGGGGGGTGGTGGCGGGCCTGCACGGTCCCGGTACGCACCCTCTCCACGGCTCGACTCCTCGCCTGTTTGGAGAGCCTCTGCGCGCCCGTACGGCCGAAGAGGCGGCCTTGAACGTGCACTCGAGCGCGGCAACGGGGCCGTGAAATCACCATCGGGTCGTGGATGGCGTCGGTCGGCAGCCTGTCTTGGCGGCTTCGGTGGCGCTGGTTCGGGCCGCACGGAGTACGGCCAACACCGTCTCCATCAACGAGGACTCCGGCGACGAACTCGACCGCCGCGCGACCGGCGCCCCCGTCGGACGGTCCGTCACCGCGAGGACGTCGTTCAGGCGGATGGTCGGGCTCGCCGCCGACGCCGCGCCCTGATCCACGGGGGCACCCTGCCCGTCGACGGAGGCATCTCCAGCACCCAGCCCTCATCCCATCCGCAGCCGCTCGGTGATGCCCGCCCGCTCCGGTGATGCCGCTACGGGCGGGAAGGAGTGCGCTTGAGGACCGCGTCCAGGAACGCGCCCATGTCGATCCTGTTCGGCCCACCGCCGGACCCGAACCGGTCGATGAGCCCGACCCTGACCAGGTCGAGGGCGTCGATCACCCGATCTAGTTCGGGACCGTCGAGGACTCGGCTTCCTCCGTGTCGTCCGGTGCGGGTCTCGGCCCAGGTGAGGCAGACCAGCCCGGACGCCGGATCAGTGCTGGCCTCGATGCGGTTGCCCAGCCACTCGACCGCGGCCGGTGGACGCTGCCTGGCGTCGTCCATCCTCCTCACGTGCCCGCGGGTCCGCCGGACTATGCCCCGCCCGGCAGGAGAGACCACCGTCGTTCGACTGTCGTTCCGCACCGAGACCCGAGCTGTTCCCCGCGGAACCGAGCCATTTCATGAAGGTCAGTGACGGCGGTGTTCCTACACTGTGGGGTATCTGTTGCGCGTCGCCCTGGACCCCGGCACCGCGCGACCCGTTGACGTGCTG
>JAVXWR010000653.1:0-9863 GCA_032230725.1 Actinomycetota bacterium | reverse complement strand
TGCCCGGCGTGTTGCGAGCCCCTATCCGGGCGCTCCGCCCAGTACGCCTACGGCACCCTGCGGATGGCCGTCGACCACGCCCAACGCCACGGCTACGTGTCCCGCAACGCACCTTGACGCGGGCCTGATCGCGGTCCTGCGCCGCCATCGCGCCGCACAGTTCGAGGACCGGATGGCGGCCGGACCAGCGTGGACCGACACCGGCCACGTCTTCACCCGCGAGGACGGCCAGCCCTATCACCCGGAGCACTTCTCCGACCGGTTCGACCGGCTCTGCACCGCCGCCGGCGTCCGCCGGGTCCGTCTCCACGACACCCGGCACAGCGCCGCGTCGATCATGCTTGCCGCCGGGACGTCGGTGAAGGTCGTCCAGGAGATGCTCGGCCACGCTTCGCCCGCCATCACCCAGGGCATCTACGCCCACACGCTGCCCGGCATGGCGAGACTGCGGGCACCCAGCACAGCGCCGCCCTCGGCATCGTCGCCGACTGATCAAGCCCGCCCGCGTGACAGAGGCGTGACATCCGGCCGGTCAGGGCGGGTGTCCACTCCCCCGTCACCCACCCTGACCTGCACTTTCTCGGTCGGGACGACAGGATTCGAACCTGCGACCCCTTGACCCCCAGTCAAGTGCGCTACCAAGCTGCGCCACGTCCCGAACCGCTGCCCGACCGCGGCAGCGCCATCGAGGCTACCCCACGCCGCCCTCCCACCCGATCGCCGGGTCACGCCCCGAGAGCAGCAGCAGGCGGTTCACGCCGGTGGCCTCCTGGGCGCCCGGCAGTGGCGCTCCGAAGGGTCCGCCGGACATCCCGGAGAACTGCTCGACGAACGGCATGCAGACCTCGACGTCGTCGGAGGCGACCGCGAACGGCACCGTGATCGCGGTGGCGAGGTCCCAGGCGTGCAGCACCACCTCGTTCAGCGCGACGACCCCGAGCGCCGCCCGCGGCATCGCCACCCCGCCGGCCTCGTCGTCGCCCTCCCAGGCCTCGGGCTTGCCCCAGGCGTCCGAGAGGTCGTCGAACGCCGCCGCGAGCATCTCGCGCCAGCCCTCGGGCAGGCCCGAGGCCGGCGGGTCCCCGGTCACCTCCTGCTGACGCGCGATCGCCGCGAAGGCGGCCGTGAACCCCGCCATGTGCTCGAGCAGGTCGCGGACCGGCCAGGCCTCGCAGGGGGTCGGCAGGTCCAGGTGCTCGTCGGTCACGAGGGCGACGACGCGGGCGGCCGCGGCGGTCGCCGGGAAGAAGTCGTGCATGCGGTCCTCCTGTGGTGCGGGACACGAGCGTGCCAGCGAGTGTCCCGGTCCCGCGGCTCGAGCACCGGCCGGCCGACCGGCCCGGCGTCACACGGGCGTCACCACCGTTGGCGCGAATGGTGGACACTTTGCGTCCGGGAGAGAGGGCTGCAGGGGAGGTGACGTCGTGCCGGAAGGGTGGCCGTTCGCGGCCCGCGACGACGACCTCGTGGCAGCCCAGAAGGCGCTGGACGAGCGCGGCATCGTCGTGCTCGGTGGTCCTGCGGGCGTCGGGAAGAGCAGGCTCGCCCGCGAGATCGCGGCCCGGGCCGACGACGGGGCGGTGATCGGCATCGTCCGGGCCACCGAATCCGCCCGCGAGATCCCGCTCGGGGCGTTCGTCGACATCCTCTCCGAGATCGCTCCCTCCCTGTCCTCCCCCGACCTCACGCACGTGCGCGACGCGGTCACGGAGCTGGGCGACAGCGGTGGTCAGGGCCTGCTCGTCGTCGACGACGCGCACCTGCTCGACGAGGTGTCGGCCACCGTCGTCCACCAGCTCGCGACCGGGCACCGCGCCCGGATCGTGCTCACGGTGCGCAGCGGAGAGCCCGCGCCCGACGCCGTCACCGCGCTCTGGAAGGACGACGCCGCGGTGCGGCTCGACCTGAGCGCGTTCGACCGCGACCAGACCCTCGCGGTCCTCGACGCGGTGCTCGACGGGGGGCTCGAGGCCGGCACGGCGCGCCGGCTGCACGACAGTGCGCGGGGCAACGTGCTGTGGCTGCGCCATCTCGTCGACGGGGAACGCGCGGCGGGACGACTGCGCCAGGAGCAGGGCACGTGGGTCTGGCGGGGAGCGGTCACCCTCTCGCCGATGCTCGCCGACCTGGTCGCCGCCCGGATCGGGTCGCTGACCGACGACCAGCGCCGGGTCCTCGACCTGCTCGCGGTCACCGAACCGCTGGGGCTGGGGATGTTGGAGGAGCTCGCGTCCCCGCGGGCGATCGAGGAGGTGGCCGAGCGCGGGCTGATCACGGTCGAGCGCGACGGCATCCGGTGGGAGGTCCGTCTCGGCCACCCGCTCTACGGCGAGTCCGTGCGGTCGCGCACCAACCCGCTGCGTACCCGACGGCTGCGCACCGAGCTCTCCGCGGCCCTGGCGAGAACCGGGAGCCGGCGTGCCGGGGACAGCCTGCGCCGGGCCGTCCTCGATCTCGGCAGCGACCGCGCCGTCGACCCCGACGAGCTGCTGGCCGCCTCGGTCCAGGCCTCCGGCCTGCGGGATTTCCGCCTGGCGGAGCGCCTGCTGCGGGCCGCGATCGCCGCGGGCGGCGGCTTCGCGGCCCGCCTCGGACTCGCCCACCTGCTCGACTACGAGATGCGCCTCGACGAGGCCGATGCCGTCCTGGCCGAGGCCGCCGCGCTGACGCCCACCGCCGCCGAGCGGGAGCAGGCCGTCGTCGTCCGGGCCCTCTCGCTGCACTTCCAGCACGACCCGCCGCGCTCCGCGGAGGACGTGCTGGCCGCCGAGGAGGCCGAGCACCACGGCGGCCGACCCAACCCGGCCTACGACCCGCTGCGCGCCCTGGTGCGGGGATCGGCGGGGCGGGTGCGCGAGGCCATGGAGCTCGGTGAAGCGGTCCTCGCCGACGAGACCCGCACTCCGCAGACGGTGGCCCTCGCCTCGTTCGGCCTCGGGCTCGTCTACGCGCTGACCGGGCACCTCGACGCCGTCCGCGCGACGGTCGACCACAGCATCGAGGCCGCCTCCCGGAGCCCCGAGACGGCCGCCGTGGCCCCCAACACCGGGTACATGGAGCTCCTCGACGCCGACCTGCGCGGGCGACCGGAGAGCGCACGGCCCCGCCTCGAGTGGGTCCGCGGCCTGACCGGACCGCAGGCTCCCCCCTTCGTCGCGCTCTACGAGGGTCGGATGGCGCTCAGTTCGGGACGCCCCCGCACCGCGATCCGGGCGCTCGAGTCCGCCCTGCCCGCCTTCCCCGGCCACGGCGGCGGATGGGGCGGGTGGTCGGCGGCGATGATCGCCCGGTGCCACGGCATGCTCGGTGATGCCGCGGCGGCGCGGGCGGGCGTCGACGAGGCGGAGCGCCGTCGGCACCCGCACATCCCCGTCGTCGACTTCGAGTACGACCTGGCCCGGGCCTGGGCCGCCGCCGCGGCCGGCAACACCCGGGAGGCGATCGAGCGGTGCCGGACCAGCGCGGAGCATTGCCGGAGCCTGGGCATCCACGCGGCCGAGGTCCTGATGCGCCAGACCAGCGTGCGCTTCGGCGACCGTTCCCAGGTCGCACGCCTCGCCGCCCTCGCCCGCACGCTCGACACCCCCCGCGCCCGCCTCGCCGCGGCCCACGCCCGTGCACTCGCCACCACCGACGCACCACGGCTCCTCGAAGTGTCGGCCGAACTCGAGGAGGCAGGCCTGGGGCTGGAGGCGGCCGACGCCGCCGGGCAGTCCGCGGCCGCGGCCCGGGCCCGCGGCAACGCCGTGCTGGCCGCCGAGGCCGCGGAGCGGTCGCGGGCGCTGGCGGCCGCCGGGGAGGACGCACGGACCCCGGCGGTGCTCGAGGCCGAGCTGCCGGTGGCCCTGAGCTCGCGGGAGCGCGAGGTCGCCGTGCTCGCTGGCGAGGGGTTGACGAACCGGCAGATCGCCGACCGCCTGCACGTCTCCGTGCGCACCGTCGAGTCGCACGTGTACCGCGCCTGCTCGCGGCTCGGGCTCTCCGACCGCGCGGCACTCGTCGCCGTGGCCGGAGCCCGGCGCCCCGTGCCGTAGTCGATCGCCGCCGGGAGGAGCCGCGTCGCACCAGCCGCGCACCCCCACCAGTGCCACCGACCGCCCCGGTGCGCGACACTCCGTACGCCCTGATCGTCACAGCGGGGGTCTCGCATGCCCGACTCGGTCCACTCGTGGCCGTTCGCCGGGCGCGACACGGAACTGCGGGCGCTCATCGACGCCCTGGGACGCCACGGCACGGTGGTCGTCGTCGGTGAAGCCGGCGTCGGCAAGAGCCGGCTGGCCCGCGAGCTGATCGCGCGCACGGCGGACGGCGCAGGCTCCGGCTTCGCCCTGGCGTCCGAATCGGCGCGGGAGGTGCCCCTGGCGCCGTTCGCCCCGTGGATCGCGGAGGAGTCCCCCGGCACCCCCGCGGGTCCGGCCACCCCGGACGCGTCGGTGATCCACCGGCTGGTGGAGTCGCTGCGCAGCCGGGGACCCGACTGGGTCCTGGGGGTCGACGACGCCCACCTGCTCGACGCGGTGTCGGCCGCCGTGGTGGCACAGCTCGCCGCCGACCGCACCGTGCGCCTCGTCGTCACGGTGCGCTCCGGACTCCCGACCCCCGACGCGATCACCGCCCTGTGGAAGGACGACCTCGCCGTCCGGGTCGACCTGGCCCGGCTGACACCGGAACAGACCCAGGCGGTCCTGGAGACCGTGCTCGACGGGCCCGTCGAGCCCGCGACCGAGCAGCGGCTGCACACCATCAGCGGCGGTAACGTCCTGTGGCTCCGGCACCTCGTGGAGGCCGAGCGCGCCGCCGGCCGCCTGACCCGCGGGCCGTCGGCCTGGCGCCTCGTCGCCCCGCCGGAGCCGTCGCCCGCACTCGAGGACCTGGTGGCGACCCGCATCGGGCACCTCTCCGACGCCGAGCAGCGTGCCCTGGAGCTGGTGGCGTTCGGCGAGCCGATGGGGCTGGTCCTGCTGCACCGGCTCGCCGAACCCGCCGCCGTGGAGGAACTGTCCGAGCGGGGCCTGGTCGATCTGCAGGTCGACGGGGTCCGCCAGGAACTGCGTCTCTCCCACCCGCTGTACGGCGAGGTCGTCCGGGCCCGGACCTCTCCGGTGCGGGCACGCCGGCTGCGGGGAGAGCTCGCGGCCATCCTGGGGACGGTCGGCGAGCGACGCGCCGGCGACGAGCTGCGGCGGGCCGTGCTGGGGCTGGGCGGGGACACCCCGCTGGACGCCGCGACGCTGGTCCGGGCCGCCTCCCAGGCCACTGCACTCGGCGACGTCCACCTGGCCGAGCGGCTCTTCCGGGCGGCCCGCGAGGCCGGCGGCGGCTTCGAGGCCTCCATCGGCCTGGCCCAGACCCTGTCCTGGCTGATGCGGCCCGATGAGGCGGAGGCCGAGCTGGCCGCGGCGACCGAGGCCGCGGCCGACGACCTGGAGCGGGCGCGCGCCGCCGCGTCCCGGGTCTTCCTGCTCTACTTCGTCCTCGAGCGCACCGACCAGGCCCGGGCGGTCCTCGAGGACGCCACCGCGCGTGCCCCGGCGGCCAGCGCCGACCTGTCGGGGATCGCCGCCAACATGGCCGCCGTCGGGAACCGGTTCGACGAGGCGCGCGACTGCGCCGCGGCGGTGCTCTCCCGGGCCGACAGTCCCCCGCTGGCCCGCATCTGGGTCGCCTATGCGACGGGCATCGTGCGGGCCCTCTCCGGGACCGGGCCGCCGATCGCCGACGTCGTCGCGGCCGGCATCCGCGCAACGGAGGGCACCGCGGACGCGGCGCTCTGGCAGCTCAACCTGGGCTACACGCAGGTCCTCGACGCCGCCTTCCGCGCGGAGTTCGACGACGCCCGCACGCGGATCGCGTGGCTGCGGGCGCAGCCGGGCCCGATAGCGATGTCCTTCGTCGCGCTGTACGAGGCGCGGGTGGCGCTCGAGACCGGCCGCCCGGCGACCGCGGTGCGCCTCGTCGAGAGCATCGTCGACCAGTTCCCCGGGTCCGGCGGGGGCTGGAGCCGGATGCTCCACACCATCAGCGCCGAAGCTCTCGCGATGCTGGGTGACGTCGACGGGGCGCGCGCCGCGCTGCGGCGCGCGGACGAGACCGCCCACGCCGGCGTCCAGGTCTTCGATCCCGAGAACGAGCTGGCGCACGCGCTGGTGGCCGCCGCCGACGGCAGGCTCGTCGAGGCGATCGGCCGCGCCGGGGCGGCGGCGACGGCCGCGCGCTCGGCGGGCCAGTTCGCCGTGGAGGTCGTCATCCGCCACACCGCGGTGTGCTTCGGCGACCGGAGCCAGCGCTCCCGCCTGACCCGGCTGACCGAGGTCGTGGACGGCCGGCGCGCTCCCGCCGCGCTGGCCCACGCCGTCGCGCTCGCCGACCGGGACGCCGAGGGCCTGCTCGCGGTCTCGCGGGTCCTGGAGGACGCCGAGCTGGAGTTGTTCGCCGCCGGGGCCGCCGCCCAGGCCGCGGTGGTGGCGCGTGGCCTCGCCCGGCTCGGCGACGCGGCGCGGGCGGCCGACCGGGCCGCCGCCCTCGCGCACCGGTGCGAGGACGCCCGCTCCCCGGCCCTCGCCGCGTCGCTGTCCCCGCTGCCGATCAGCGACCGGGAGCGGGAGGTGATCCACCACGCCGCCCGGGGCCTGACCAACCGCCAGATCGCCGAGCAGCTGCACGTCTCGGTCCGCACCGTCGAGAGCCACATCTACCGCGCCTGCACCCGG
This sequence comes from Actinomycetota bacterium, assembly GCA_032230725.1. Taxonomy (GTDB): domain Bacteria; phylum Actinomycetota; class Actinomycetes; order Mycobacteriales; family Pseudonocardiaceae; genus Actinomycetospora. Next base: position 3,153 of record JAVXWR010000653.1, on the reverse strand, counting down.
CTGGGCCTCACCGACCGCGCCGCGCTCGTGTCGGCCGTCGTGCCGACGGGCCTCGAGCTCGGCCGCGGCGACGGCGATCCGTGGCGGCCGTCGGGAATGCCGTAGTCGATTACGGCAGACCCTCCCCGGCGCTCCGGGCACCATGCCTGGAGCGCGAGGGGAGCGAGGCGAGATGGCGGAACCGGGGCCGGTGGTCAGCTCTGTCGCCGGAGGTGGCAGTGGGGGCCGTGGCGCCGTCACGGTCGTCGAGGGCGCCGACGGACACCGCGTCGAGACGGTCCTCACCGACGACGGCGGCGAGACCCGGACCGAGACGCTGCCCGACGGCAGCTGGACCCGCACCGACGACGACGGGCACGGCACCACGACCGACACCTCGGGCTCGACCGACGGCCGCTCCGTGGTCTGGCGCCACTTCGCCGACGGCTCGTGGAGCACGGTCACCGACGACGGCGCCGGCAACGGCGTGGAGCGGTACGGCAACGCCGACGGCACCGAGCTCCGGCAGCTCGTCCGCCACGCCGACGGCAGCTGGACGCGACACGACGAGTGCCACGGCGAGGTGATCGACGCGGGCGGCGACCCCGCCTCGTGCCCCTAGCGCTTGCGGCCCCGCTTCTCCCGCACCCGGACGTTGATCTGCACCGGGGTGCCGGTCAGCGGGAACGTCTCGCGCAGCTTGCGCTCCAGGAACCGGCGGTAGCTCGCCTCCAGGAACCCGGAGGTGAACAGGACGAACGTCGGCGGCCGGTTCTGCGCCTGCGTCGCGTACAGGATCTTAGGCTGCTTCCCGCCGCGCACCGGGGGCGGCGTGGCGGCCACGACGTCGGCGAGCCACTGGTTGAGCTGCCCGGTCGGCACGCGGCGGTCCCAGTTCTCCAGCGCGGTGCGCATCGCCGGGGCGAGCTTCTGCACCGCGCGGCCGGTGCGCGCCGAGATGTTGACCCGCTCGACCCACGGCATCCGCACCAGGGCCCGCTCGAGCTCGCGCTTCATGGCGTAGCGACGGTCGTCGTCGACGAGGTCCCACTTGTTCATCGCGAGCACCAGCGCGCGGCCGGCCTCGACGACCTGCGAGGCCACCCGCAGGTCCTGCTCGGCGATCGGCTCGGAGGCGTCGAGCAGCAGCACCGTCACCTCGGCCGCCTCGATCGCGCCCTTGGTCCGCAGGCTGGCGTAGTACTCCATGCCGGAGGCCTGGTGGACCTTGCGGCGCAAGCCCGCGGTGTCCACGAGCTGCCAGGTCTGGCCGTCGATCTCGACGAGCGAGTCGACCGGGTCCGTCGTCGTGCCCGCCGTCGCGTCGACGACCGCACGGTTCTCGCCGGTGAGCTGGTTGAGAAGGCTCGACTTGCCGACGTTGGGCTTGCCGACCAGCGCCACTCGGCGCGGGCCGCCCTCGAGGTCGACGTCGTCGCGGGGAGAGGTCGGCAGCACGTCGAGCACGGCGTCGAGCAGGTCGCCCGAGCCGCGGCCGTGCAGGCCCGACACCGGGTGCGGCTCGCCGAGGCCGAGGCGCCACAGCGCGGCGACCTCCTCGAGGCCCCGGGCGTCGTCGATCTTCGTCGCGCACAGCAGCACCGGCCGGTCGGAGCGGCGCAGCACGCGGGCGGCGGCCTCGTCGACGGCGGTCGCGCCGACCTGGCCGTCGACCACCAGCAGGATCGCGTCGGCCGTGCGCATCGCGGTCTCGGCCTGCGCGGAGATGGCGGCCTGCATGCCCTTGGCGTCGGGGACCCAGCCGCCGGTGTCGAGCAGCGTGAACCGCCGGCCGTTCCACAGCGCGTCGTAGGCGACACGGTCGCGGGTCACGCCGGGCACGTCCTGCACGACCGCCTCGCGACGGCCGAGGATACGGTTGACCAGCGTCGACTTGCCGACGTTCGGTCGCCCGACGACGGCGAGCACCGGCTGGGCCGGCCGTCCTCCGTCGTCGGGACCGGCGTCGTCCAGCACCGCCCCCGCGCCGAACTCGGCGGGGAGTTCCTGCGTCACGTCATCCTCCGTGCTGTCATTCCCCGGTCCGGGACGCCGCGCGGCCGACAGTGACCAGCGCCGGGGTGAGCATGCCGCGCTCGGCGGCCAGGTCCTCGAGGCGGTCCAGCACGCCGTCGACGTCGAGCAGTGAGGTGTCCACCTCGACCGCGTCGGGCGCCGCGTGCAGCGGGGAGGAGGCGCGGGAGGAGTCCAGGCGGTCACGGCGGGCAAGGTCGGCGCCGGTCGAGGCGGCGTCCGCGGTGCGGCCGGCCGAGGTGTCCTCGGCGGTGCGGCGGTCGGCGCGGACGTGGTCCGAGGCGATCAGGTAGATCTTCAGGGCGGCGTCGGGAACGACGACGGTGCCGATGTCCCGGCCCTCGACGACGATCCCGGCCCCGTCGGCGACCGTCTCGTCGACGATGCGGCGCTGCTCGGCCACCAGGTGCTCGCGGACCTTCGTCAGCGCCGAGACCGCCGAGACGGCGCGGGTGACCTCGAGGCCGCGGATCTCGGCACCGACGTCCTCACCGGCGAGCAGCACCCACGGCTCGGCGGGGTCGGTGGACATCACGAGGTCCGCGGCGACGGCGACCGCGACGGCCTCGTCGTTCCCGTCGGCGTCGGTGCGTGCCGCGTCGAGCGCGATCCCGGCGCGCATGACGGCGAGGGTGGCGGCGCGGTACATCGCTCCGGTGTCGAGGTAGCGGGCGCCGAGGCGCAGTGCGATCCCGCGCGCGGCGGTGGACTTGCCGGTGCCCGAGGGTCCGTCGACCGCCACGACACCCTGCAGCACCATCTCCGGCCGGTCCACGGCACGCCTCCCAGCGTTCTCGACACCCTGCCGGAAGTCCATTGTGCCAGGTAGGTGCCGGAGGCTCGTGAGCAGTAAGTGTCGTCATAGCCGCACTTTCTGCTCACGAGCGCGGAGCGCACCTACAGTCCGACCGCCTTGTACAGCGACCCCACCTCGTCGCGGCCCAGCTTGCGCAGCGTGCCGGCGCGCTGGTTGCCCAGGTGCACGTCGCCGACGGCGGTGCGCACCAGGCGTTCCACCGGCTTGTCGATCGCCTCGAAGATCCGGCGCACGATGCGGTTGCGTCCCTCGTGCAGCACCACCTCGACCATGACCCGCGAACCGGACCTGTCGACCACCCGGAAGCTGTCGACCGCCGCCGG
>JAVXWR010000239.1:0-5324 GCA_032230725.1 Actinomycetota bacterium | reverse complement strand
GCACCCGTGGCCGGACACGGGATCGCCTGGGTGATCGCCGAGGCGAACGACGCGACGGCGAAGGGCGAGGACCGCGTCATCCTGTTCAACTACTGCGGCCACGGCCTGCTCGACCTGTCGGCCTACGAGGAGCACCTCGCCGGCACGATGCCCGAGGAGCCGTAGCCCCCGGCCGAGGACGCCGGAGGGCCTCAGCCGTCGATGCCGACCGGGCGCGGCTCCACCAGTGACGTCTTGATCACCGACGTGACGGTGGAGCCGCGCTCGATCCAGAGCTCCAGCACCCGGTCGAGGTCCGCGACATCGCGCACCTGGATGCGCACGAGCAGGCAGTCCTCCCCGGTGATCCGGTGCGCCTCGACGACCTCGGGCTGGCGGGCCACGAGCTGCTCCACCGCCTTGCCCTGGCCGAGCGCGGGGCGCACGCGCACCCACGCCCCGATCGGGAAGCCGACCGCCGCGGGGTCGATGTCGAGCCGGTAGCCGCGGATCACCCCGGCGCGCTCGAGGCGCTGCACCCGCTCGGTCACCGCGGGGGCGGACATCCCGACGCGGCGCGCGAGGGCACTCATCGAGGCCCGCGGATCGTCCGCGAGCGCCCGCAGGATGGCCCGGTTGACGTCGTCCAGCAGGCCCTTGTCGTTCTCCAGGCCGTGGGTCGGTCCGGCTTCGCGAACTGCAGTCACCAGGCCACTATGACCGTGACTTCCCCATGGAGTCCAGCCCCCCGACTTCGCAGAATGGAGGCACACCGAGGCCGGGTGAGGCGGAGATGACCAGGTCAGACGACGGGCGACAGCATCGCGGGCGCCCCGGCGTCGACCGTCTCCCACGCGGCCGCGAGCCGCACCACGGCGTCGTCGAGCAGGTCGACGGGGTGGGTGTACGGCACACGCAGGAAACCCTCGAAGGCGCCGCCGGTGCCGAACCGTGGGCCCGCCGCGAGGTGCAGGCCGTGGCGCGCGGCGGCCTCCACCAGCACGCTGGACCGGGGCGTGCCGAGGTCGACCCACAGGCTCAGCCCACCCGTCGGGCGCGACGCCGACCAGTCCGGGAGCGCGCGGGCGAGCGCGCCGAGCAGGTGGTCGCGCCGGGCCGCCATCATCGTGCGGCGCTCGGGCAGCACGGCATCGAGGCGGCGGAGCAGGGCCACGGCGACGAGCTGTTCGAGCACGGGCGAGGCGATGTCGTCGGAGGCGCGGCTGGTCGCGACCCGGCGCAGCACCGCCCGCGGCCCGCGCAGCCAGCCGATCCGGACGCCGCCCCAGATCGTCTTGCTCAGCGAGCCGAGGGTCAGCACCGGGGCCTCGCCGGCCACCGTCGCCCACGAGCCCAGCGGCGGCGGGACGGGTCCGTCCAGCCACAGGTCGCGCAGGCAGTCGTCGACGACCAGCGGGACCGCGTGCCGGCGGGCGGCGGCGACCACGGCGCCGCGCGTCTCGGCGTCCATCACCCCGCCGGTCGGATTGTGGTGGTCGGGCACCAGGTAGGCGAGCGCGGGCGCGGACTCGCGCAGCGCGGTGGCGAACGCGGCGACGTCCCACCGGGTCCGCCCGGCGGGGTCACGGTCGAGGGCCATCGGGACCGGGCGCGCCGAGGCGTGGCGGACGAGGTCGATCGCGTTCGGGTAGGTGGGCTGCTCGAGCAGGATGCGGTCCCCGGGCCGCGCGAGCGCGCGCACGACGAGCGAGTGGGCATGCTGCGAGCCCGCGGTCACCATCACCTCGTCCGGCGTGGTGTCCAGGCCCTGCGCGGTGAGCCGGTCGGCGATGGCGCTGCGCAGGGCGAGCAGCCCGAGCAGGTCGTACCCGGGCCCGACGAGGTGGTCCGGCAGGGCCGCGAGCGCCTCCTGGCCGGCCCGGGCCATCACGTCGGCCGGCGCCGCGGGTGCGGCGTGGGCGAGGTCGATGACGCCGGGCGGGGAACCGGAGGGCCCGACCGCCCCGATCGGCGCGAAGGGCACCACGGGGGTCGGGGACGGATCGGTCGGCAGCGCCGTCCAGGTCCCGGACCCGCGCCGGCGGGCGAGGTAACCGCTCCCGCGCAGCTCCTCGTACGCCGCGGCGACCGTGCCCCGACCGACGCCCAGCGCCCCCGCCAGCTCCCGCTCGCTCGGGACGCGGGTCCCGACGGCGAGGCGGCCGTCGGAGAGCAGCGTGCGGACCCGGTCGGCCAGCGCGGCGTACCCGGCCCGCCCGTCGCCGGTCACGGCCCCGAGGTGGCGCACGAACGCCGAGCCGTTGAGCTGCTGCTCCACCACACCACCTGCCACTACTGCCAATCAGCCTGCCAATCGGGCGCCATTGGCTGTCGCTGGCCTGCCACTTGTCGGTCACTCTAGACCACGGACCTGCCACATCGAAGGAGACCATCATGATCACCGTCCTGGGAGCCGTCGTCGTCCTCGCCGTCCTCGCGGTCGCGCGCTACGGCGCCGACAGCCGCTTCGACAGCGGGCCGGACCCCAGGGACCCGGCCCGCCCCCGGGGCCCGCAGTACGCGCACACCCCGGCGGCCGACCTCGCCCTGCTGGCCGCGCTCGGTCGGCGCGTCGCCGCCCACGGCCACGCCTGGCAGGCCTACGACCGCGCGCTGCGACCCTGGGAGCAGGACGTGGAGCGGACGCACCGGCAGCCGACACGCGTCGGCGAGTGAGCCGGGCTCTCACGCACGACGAGGGGCATATCAGGCAGGGAACGGGACGGCCCGGCCTGTCTGGTGTGCCCCTCGTGTCGTGCGGTGGCGTCGGCTCTCGAGCCGGAGGCCGCTAGATCTGCGCCGCGGCGTCCCGGTCGAGCAGCCACAGCGTGCGCTCGGTGCCGGCCAGCCCGGCCAGCGGAATCTCGACCTCGCTCGCGCCCTGGGCCGCCCGCCCCAGCGCCTCGGCCTTGCCGGAGCCGGTGGCGACCAGCCAGACCTCGCGGGCGGCCCGGGACGCGGCGAGGGTCAGCGAGATGCGCGTCGGCGGCGGCTTCGGGCAGTCCCGGACCGCGACGACGCCGGGCGCGGTCGCGTGCACGGCGGGGGAGTCGGGGAACACCGAGAGCGTGTGTCCCTCCGGCCCGCACCCGGCGAGCAGCACGTCGAACGCCGGGATGCCCGGCGCCCCGGCCGCCTCGCCGAGCCGCGCGGACGCCGCCGTGAGCTCCTGCGCGTAGGCCTCGGCGCCCTGATCGGGATCGGCCGTGTCGTGCAGCTCGACGTCGCCCGCGTCCAGCGCCGTGTGCCCGGGCGTCGACGACGCCATCGGGTGCACCCGCGCCGGCTCGAGCGGCAGCGCGTCGAGCAGCGCCTCGCGGGCCTGCGCGTCGTTGCGCTCGGGGTCGCCGGCCGGCACGAAGCGCTCGTCCCCCCAGAACACCTCGACGGTCGACCAGTCGACGCCGTCGCGGTCGGGCGACGCGGCGACCGCACGCAGCATCGCGATGCCGATGCCGCCACCGGTCAGGGCGACCGAGGCGACTCCCCGGGCGGTCTGCGCCGTCGCCAGCGCCGCCAGGAGGCGCGCGGCGCCGTCGTCGGCCACCGCCTGCTCGTCGTCGTGCACGACCACCTCGCGGCCCGTCACCACACGGGTCTCGGGGCTCATGCCTTGGCCTTTGCGCGCGAGGACCGGCGCTGCCCGCTGCGGGGCGTGTTCTCCAGCGCCTCGCGGAAGATCTCGTCGGGGTCGAGGCGGCGCAGCTCCTCGGCCAGGCACTCCCGCACCGTGCGCCGGGGCAGTGCCACGCGCCGGGTCGGCTGGCCGGGCTGGGAGAGCCGGGCGGTCTTCGAGTCGACGCGGCGCAGCTCGACGGCCCCCGAGGGCCGGTCGAGGCGGACCACCCCGACGTGCCCGCCCGACACCTCGGCGACGGTGCGGTCCACCGGCACGTGAAGGCGCGAGGCCAGCCAGCCGGCGAGCAGGTCCGCCGAGGCGGACTCGGCCACCCCGGACACCTCGGCGCGGGTGATGTCCTCGTACGGCGGCTCGTCGAGGGCGGCGGTGAGCAGCCCCCGCCAGGAGGTGATGCGGCTCCACGCGAGGTCGGTGTCGCCGGCGCGGAAGTTCCCGCCGAGCTTCGCGAGCGTCTTCGACGGCGACCGGGTCGCGGACACGTCGGTGATCCGCCGGCCCGCGACCGAGCCGACCGGGTCCTGCGCCGGGGCGGCCGGGGGCTCGCCGGGCCACCACGCGACGATCGGCGCGTCGGGGAGCAGCAGCGGCACGATAATGCTGCCGCCCTGGTCCGCGAGCGGGCCGTACATGCGCAGCACGATCACCTCGCTCGCACCGGCGTCGCCGCCGATGCGGATCTGGGCGTCCAGCCGCGAGGCCGCCCGCCGGAGGCCCCGGGCGAGCACCAGCACGCGGCACGGGTGCTCCCGCGACGCGTCGTTGGCGGCCTGGATGGCGCTCTCGGCCTCGGGCCCGTCCTCGGTGGAGATGACGAGGGTGAGCACCCGGCCCAGGGCCACGGCACCCGCGCTCACGCGCAGCTCCACCATCTTGCGGTTGACCGCCGAGGTGTCGGTCGACGGCAGGTCGACGATCACTGGTGCCCCTTCATGGCCATGGTGTGATTAGGGCCTGCGCCAGACGCGGCCGGTGCGCGAGAGGAGCTCGTCGGCCGATCGCGGGCCCCAGGTGCCCGCGGCGTAGGCGTCGGGGGAGCCCTCGCGGTGCCACTTCTCGATGACCGGGTCGAGGATCCGCCAGGACAGCTCGACCTCGGTGTTGGTGGGGAACAGCGAGGGCTCGCCCAGCAGGACGTCGAGCAGCAGGCGCTCGTAGGCCTCGGGGGAGGCCTCGGTGAACGCGGTGCCGTACCCGAAGTCCATCGTGACGTCGCGGACCTCCATACCCGAGCCCGGGACCTTGGAGCCGAACCGCAGCGTGACGCCCTCGTCGGGCTGCACCCGCACGACCAGCGCGTTCTGCCCGAGCTCCTCGGTCATCGTCTGGTCGAACGGCAGGTGCGGGGCGCGCTTGAACACGATGGCGATCTCGGTGACCCGCCGGCCCAGCCGCTTGCCCGTGCGCAGGTAGAAGGGCACCCCGGCCCAGCGGCGGGTGTTCACCTCGCACGTGATCGCGGCGTAGGTCTCGGTGACCGAGTCGGACGGGAACCCGTCCTCCTGCTGCAGGCCCTTGACCTCGGAGGAGCCCTGCCACCCGGCGGCGTACTGCCCGCGCGCGGTGGTCTCGTCGATCGGGTCGGCGAGCGTCGTCGCGGAGAGGACCTTGATCTTCTCCTCGCGCAGGTCGTGCGGGGAGAACGACAGCGGCTCCTCCATCGCGCACAGGGCGAGCAGCTGGAGCAGGTGGTTCTGGATGACGTCGC
>JAVXWR010000204.1:0-2652 GCA_032230725.1 Actinomycetota bacterium | reverse complement strand
GCTGACCGGCCTGGTGCGCAGCGAGCTCCACTCGTTCCACCTGGCCTTCGGCCTCGCCGCGGTCGGCATGGCGCTCGGCCTCGGGATCTACGTGACCGGGCGCAAGAACCTCCCGGGCAGCGCATCCGTCGTGCCCAACCCGCTGACCCCGGGCGCGTGGATCCGGCCCGCGCTCGGCGTCCTGGCCGCGGCCGTGGTCATCGTGCTGCTGTTCGCCGTCGGCGTGCTCACCGCGGACAACCTCTCGACCGCCGTGGCGATCGTCGTCGCGGTCATCGCGATCGGGATCTTCGCGATCCTGCTCACGAACGGCCGCGTGACCGCCGACGAGCGCAGCCGGGTGCGCTCCTTCATCCCGATGTGGCTCGCGAGCGTGGTGTTCTGGTCGCTCTTCCAGCAGCAGTTCTCGGTCGTGGAGATCTACGCCGACGAGCGGCTGAACCGGATGCTCGGGAGCTGGGAGATGCCCACGGAGTGGGTGAACTCGCTCGAGCCGTTCTTCGTCATCGTCCTCGCGCCGCTGTTCGCGCTGCTGTGGACCAAGCTCGGCGAGCGCGGGCCCTCGACCCCGGTGAAGTTCGCGCTCGGCGCCGGCGGGATGGGCGTCGCGTTCCTGCTGTTCCTGCCGTGGGCCGGAGGGACGGGCGCCACGACCCCGGTGCTCGCGATCGTGCTGATCCTGCTGGTCTTCGCGCTCGCGGAGCTCAACCTCTCCCCGGTCGGCCTCTCGCTCTCGACGCGGATCGGGCCGGCGCTCTTCCGCTCGCAGACGGTGGCGCTGTTCTACCTGTCGATCTCGCTCGGCTCGGCGCTGGCCGGGACCCTGGCCACGTTCTACGACCCGTCGGTCGAGGGCACCTACTTCGCCACGCTGGGCATCGTCGCCCTCGTCCTCGGCGGCGTCCTGCTCCTGCTCGCGCCGTGGGTGCGCCGGGCGATGCGCGGGGTGCGGTAGCCGAGGTCGCCGCGGTCGACCCGCCGGCCTCGGCAGCGGACCGCGTAGGCCGTTGATCATGTCGAGGGCACCGCTCGGCCTCGGCGCCCTCGGCATGATCGACTGCCCTATCGCCCCCACCGCGGGTCGCCCTCCCCGGCGGGCGGGCGCTCGTTCACCCGCCGCCCGGGTCAGAGGGTCTGCGCGGAGAACGTGTCGCAGCGGGTGGCGTCGCCGGTGGTGAAGCCGGTGGTCAGCCAGCGCTTGCGCTGGTCCGAGGACCCGTGGGTGAACGAGTCGGGGTTGACCGTGCCGCCGCCGAGCTTGCCCTGGATGTAGTCGTCGCCGATGCGCTGCGCGGCGTCCACGGCGCTCGCGAGGTCGGCCTGCGTGACGTCGGTGATCAGCGGGGGCTTCCCGCCCACGGGCTGCGACGCGTGGTTCATCCAGACCCCGGCGTAGCAGTCGGCCTGCAGCTCCAGGCGCACCGAGTCCGACGACGCCCCCTGCCGCGAGCGGACCTTCGCCTCGGTGCCGAGCAGGTCCTGCACGTGGTGGCCGTACTCGTGGGCGAGCACGTAGGCGTTGACCAGCGGACCGCCCTCGGCGCCGAACTGGCTCTTGAGCTGGTCGTAGAAGCTGAGGTCGATGTACACCAGCTTGTCGCCCGGGCAGTAGAACGGCCCGGCGCTGGAGTCGGCGCTGCCGCAGCGGGTGTTCACCGAGCCGGTGAAGAACACGGTGTCCACGTTCTGGTAGCGCGGCGCCGCCCCCCGCACCGTCCGGGCCACCTGCTGGTATCCCCCGCCCGACCAGTACGCCTGGACCGAGTTGATGTCGGCGACGATCGCGCAGTCGAGCTTGGAGTTCGCGTCCCGGCCGGTCCGGCACTCGCTCGCGAGGTCCGAGGTCCCGGCGCGCCCCGGGCCGCCGGGGTCGCCGAATCCGCCGGCCACCGACGACGTCCGGCTCCCTCCACCCAGGTACTGGACCGCGACGAACCCGACGATCGCCACGAGGATGACGACCCAGCTCGCCTTGCCGCTGCGGCCCCGGAACAGGAAGCCGATCAGCAGCGGCAGCAATCCGCCGCCGAGCCCACCGCCGCCGCCCAGGCCGCCGAAGCCCGCCGAGCCGCCGCCCTCACCCCGGTCGTCGGTGACCTCGGAGGTGTCGAGCTGGGCGTCGTCGTCGTAGCGCATCGGCTGCCCTTCGGGTCGGTCGACGGATCGCCGACGATCCTGGCACGCGCCCCTGCCGCGAGGGTTGCTCGAGGTGCCCCGAGCAAGATCACGAGTTCAGCGGCGAGTCGCGGCCACCGCTGGGCGTGTCGCCACTGAAGTCGTGATCATGGTGGCGGATCGGCCGCGCGGGGTCACGACGACGGCGGGGCGACCCGGGTCGTCGTCGCCGGGACGGCCTGCGCCGCGGGAGCGACCGCGGCCGGCGCCGAGGTCGCGATCGTCGAGGGCGGGGGCGCTGAGGTCGGGATCGTCGAGGGGGGCGCCGCCGAGGTCGGGACCGCCGGAGTCGAGGGCGGGACCGCCGGAGTCGCGGGCGCGACGGCCGGGGTCGAGGGCGCGACGGCCGGGGTCGAGGGCGCCGCGGCGGCGGCCGGCAGCGGCGGCGCCGAGAGCGACGGCGATCGGGCGGGCAACGACTGCGGCAGGTCTGCCTTCGGGACCGCGGCTCCGACGGGCAGCACCGCGAGCCGGGTC
>JAVXWR010000189.1:0-11934 GCA_032230725.1 Actinomycetota bacterium | reverse complement strand
GGCCGCCGACATCGCCCGACGGATGGTGGTCGCTCCGCACCGCCACGGTGGTCAAGCGCAGTACGTCCGCCGGCCGCTCCCGAAGCTCCCCGAACCCGGGCACACCCTGCAACCCGCACTGGAATGGGCCATCGAGAACCTGGAGAACCCCCTGACCGTGGACGATCTCGCCGAACGCGCCCACCTCGCGCCCCGCACGTTCGCCCGCGTGTTCGTCGAAGCCTGCGGCACCACCCCGCACCGATGGCTGACCGCCCAACGCGTCGACCGTGCCCGTGAACTCCTCGAGACGACTGAGCTGCCGATGGGCGCCGTCGCCGACCGGTGCGGATTCGGCTCGACCGACGCCCTGCGCGCCGCGTTCTCCCGACAACTGACCGTCACACCGGCTGCCTACCGACGCGAGTTCCGCCCGCCGACAGTGGGCACATCGTGACCGAGGTCAGTAACTGAAGACGGTGCCGGCTTCGCCTTCGAGCCACTCGAACAGGGGCACAGCACCGGCGACCTCGGAGTTTCTGGACCAGGTCGGTCCGAGCAAGTCTCCGGGCGTTGACACAGACCGGGCACACCTGGAGCAGGCCACCTGCTGCGGCATAACGCTGAGCCAGCTCGGGAAGCGGCGGGCATCCGTCGCAGGCGACGCCGACGACGCCGTCTTCCAGGGCCACGTCTCGTGACGCCGTCCTAGGTCTCGACGGGTCGACCCGTTCGCGTCGGCTTCGGCCACAGCGCGAACCCCGGGGGGAGGGTGGTGGAGCCCGTGGGCGACGTACTCGCAGCGGGGCGATCGCTCCTCGTGGGGCGCGCCCGAGAGGTAGGGACAGTCCGAGTGGCGTGGGCCGATGCGGATACCGGACCGGTATCGCGGCCGGATGACGGGTCGGGTGGCCGGAGGACCTGTACGACGAGGCGAGGGATCAACGCGTCGGTGGCGAAGCGGTGTCCGAACTCGGCGTAGGCCACGAGCTCGCGATGGATGAGCTCGCCCACCGGTCCGGGGTACCGGCGCAGAGCGAATTGCGCGGCGGCCGCGTAGTGGGACTGCTGATCCGGGGTCATGCGGGTCGTGCGGTGTGGACGGTCTGCGGTGTACACGTGGATCACGACTCCGGGGCTCAGGGGCGGACTTCGTAGACGTCGTTCAACGGTGTGGAGGCGGCTCGCCGGAAGCGGGTGAATCCTGCGGATCGGGTGACCGCGGCCAGGGCCTTCCCCCCGGCCTGCGCGCCGAGGGCGATCTCACCGCTCTGTGCGAGTGCGTTGGGGACGCAGAGCAGCGAGGAGAAGCCGTAGTACAGCCGCCCGCGAGGGTGGTAGTTGTCCGTCGCGGTCTCGCCGGCGGCGGGCTCGACCATCAGCCAGCAGCCGTCGGGGGCGAGCGCCGCGCGGATGTGTCGGGCGGCGCCGACCGGGTCGCCCATGTCGTGCAGGCAGTCGAAGGTGGTGACGAGGTCGTAGCCGCGTCCGGTGAAGGTCTGGGCGGAGGCGACCTCGAACGTCGCGCGGTCCTCGACGCCGGCGGCGGTGGCGCGCTCGCGGGCGAGTGCGATCGACCCGTCGTGGTAGTCCGAGCCCTGCACGGTCGTCTCCGGATAGGCCAGGGCCAGGATCACGGCGGAGGCGCCGAGCCCACACCCGACGTCGGCGACCCGTCCTCCCGCACGGAGCCGGTCCTCGGCCCCGTCCAGGGCCGGGATCCAGGTGGTGGTCAGGTGCGCGAGGTAGCCGGGGCGGAAGAACGCCTCGCACCCCAGGAACACGTCGTCGTCGTGCTCGTGCCAGCCCATGCCGGTGCCGGCGCGGAAGGACTCGGCGATGCGCGGCTCGGCGCGCAGCGCGCCGAGCGCGAGCTGGAATGCGCCGGGCACGTAGACCGGGCCGTCGGGGTCGGTGAGACAGAACCGCTGGACGGCATCGAGGTGGAAACGGCTGGAGTCGGGGTCGTAGCCGGCGTAGCCGCCGGCGGCCTGGCCGTGGAGCCACTCGAGGACGGGCCGGGGGTGGGTTCCGGTCCGGCCCGCGAGCTCCTCGGCGGTCGCGGGCCCCTGCGCGAGGGCTCGGTAGAGGCCGAGGCGGTGCCCGGTCACGACGGCGGCCGCCGCGGTCGTGGCGCCGAGGTCGGCGACGAAGCGCCCCAGGAACGCGTCGAGCGCCTCCTGGTCGGGGGTCGGGGGCGCGTCGGCGGCGATGCGTCCGGCGGGATCGGTCGTGGCGAAGGACATCGAGGCTCCTGCGGGACGGGTCCGTGGGTACGCCGTCGACGCTAGGAAAGCCGACCGGGAGCCGGCATCGGGCGATCACCCCATCTCGGGGTGGCCCGAACACCCCACGTCGCTCAAGGACCGAGCAGACCGTGCTCCGCCGCGAAGCGCGTGGCCTGGGCGCGGGTGTGCACCTCGAGCTTGGTGAAGATGTTCGACACGTGCCGGCCGGCGGTCTTCTCGCTGATCACCAGCCGCGCACCGATGTCGCGGTTGGAGAGCCCGTCGGCGACGAGACCCAGCACCTCGCGCTCCCGACGGGACAGGCCGCACACGGATTCCTGCCCGCGTGCGGGATCGGCCGCCGCGTCGGTCTCGGTGTCGACGAGGCCGGCCAGCCAGCCGTCGACGCTGTCCGGCCCGAAGTCCAGCCAGACCGGCTGGTAGTTCGTGCCCTCGACCTCGACGCCCGCACCGACCGGGGCGAACCCGAGCGGGAGGAAGATCGGTCCGAGCTGAGAGAGGTCCACGACGGCGGAGTAGAGCCGCCGCAACCTCGGACGCCACTGCATGTAGGTCCGCTTGACGTCGAGCCAGCAGGCCGACACCGGCTCCGAGCGCAGCTCCCCGGTGTCACGTCCGAGCCAGCGACGCATCACGAGGACCCGTTCGCCTGCGCCGAGGGGCTCCGCGGACAGGTGCTCCAGCCACGGCTGCGCGATCGGGTCGGCGGCCAGCAGGTCAGGGTCGAGCGAGCCGAGCTCGGCGATCTGGACGAAGGCCGCGACGCCGCCGTCCGGGTCGCGGGCGACCGCGAAGGTCTCCGGGTGTCGTGCCCACCAGCGGGCGAGAGTCGCCGCGACCGGTGCCGGTTCGTGTCGCTCGGCGATCTCCCTGATCGCCGCGGCGTCGGCGGGCCCGGCCGGCTCCACGACGTGGGTGGGCCGCGTGCTCGGGAAGCAGGCGTCGCGCACCACCGGGTTCTCGATCAGGAACATCAGGTCGGCGGTGCGTCGCCACAGGTCCTCGCCGGGGGCCTGCGGCCGGTCCGCGAGGAAGCGCGCCGCGCGGCGTCGGTAGCGGCGTCGCAGGTCGGGGTCACGCACGGCGAGCTCGTGGCCGACGGTGTCGCGCACGACGTCGTGCAGGACCACCCCGTCCGGTGCGGTCTCGACGAAGGGCATCCCGCGCAGGCTCGTGTAGGCCGCGCGAGCGCCCGCGTCGAGCACGGCGGCCAGGAGCGGCTCGGTCACGCGCCGCGTCGTCGACGCGGCTTCGAGCGCCACGGCGGCGTCCGGCGGGAGGGTCTCGACGAAGGTGGCGAGGAGTCCGTCCGGGACCGGACCGCCGGCGGTCACCGGCGATGGCGCCGTCCCGTCGAGGCGGGCGGCTGCGGCGGCGAGCTCGAGGGCGAGGGGGTGCCCGCGGGCGAAGTCGTCGGCGCGGCGCGCGGCGGCGTCGTCGAGCCCGCGCGCCCGCACGAGTGCGTGCGCGGCCTCGGGCCGGAGCGGCCCGAGGGGCAGCACGACCACCGAGCCGGCCCAACCGGGAGCGGTGTGCCAGGCGTCGGCCGGGCGGTCGCGGCCGACCAGTACCGTCAGCACGGAATCCGGCAGGGCGGGCAGGAGCGTCGTGCGCAGCCAGGCGTCGATCAGCCCGAGGACCTCGTAGGTGTCGACCGCCAGCACGTGCCGTGGGGCGACGGCGAACGCCCGGGCGAGCGCCGGGAGCGCGGCGGACTGGGCGAGCGCCTCGGCGGTCGTGGTCCCCTCCGCCGCGTCCTGTCCGGGCAGACCGAGGGCTCGCCGGAGGGCGACGCACACGCCGCGAGGAGTCGGCTCGAGGTCGCGGCCCTCGAGCAGGGTGATGGCAGTGTCGTCCGGGAGGTCCGCCAGCGCCGCGTGCAGCAGGCGCGTCTTGCCGATCCCGCCCGCTCCGTGCACCACCGCGACGAGGGGGACCCGGCCCGTCTCGTCCGGAAGGCCTGCGACCGCGGCCCGTAACGCGGCGAGCTCGTCCGCCCGCCCCACGAAGGTCCGCGCGGCGTCCTCGGCGATCCGACGTCCGATCGTGCGCGTCATCGCGTCGCCCCCGTGGCGGTCATTTCGTGATGCCATCCACGGCCCATCTTGCCGCTTGATCACGCTGCGTGGCGACTTCTACGCTCAGATGGCCTAGCGATGTCCCGGGCACTTCCGAAACCCGACGAGCCGGGTGCAGAGCGTCAACGACAATGGCAGCTATGCGCACGAGTCGGCGATCGTGCGATCTGCGGTGGGCGTGGCCGGCGCCGGACCGCCCGCGGGCGCCACCGGCGCGTGAGTCGTCCGGGAGGAGCCGTCGAGTGTGGGGTCGTGTGAGTGGGCCCGGCCGGACCGGCTCGGCAGGGTTCTCGACCCAACCGCCGCAGACGGGAGGCGAACTCGCCCCGATCCGCGTCGCCGACGCCCACTCGCGGAGCCTACTGCGCGTACCCACCGCCATCGGCCGAGCCGCTACCCGCCGGCATGGGGGTCGCGCTGCCCGCCGGGGCCGTTGAGCAGGGCGCGGAGGGTCACCGGTTGCAGGTCCCGCTGGTGCAGCATCTCGACCAGGGGCCCGAAGAGGCTCAGCACCGTCGGGTGGTTCGCGTGACCGAGCACGATCCCGCCCGGTCGGAACGCCGAGGAGGCCTGGGCGAGCAGGAACTCCGGGGTCACCGGCTGGGCGTCGGCGTACGACCCGTTCCACATCACCAGTCGGTCGTAGCCCAGGTCCGCGGCCGTTTCCTGCAGGTCGTCGTCGAACTGGCCGTAGGGCGGGCGCCACCAGGGTCGGGCCGTGGTGCAGAACGTCGTCCCGATCCACGCCTCGTTGCGTTCGAGCTCCTCGCGCACCACCGACGTGCCGGCGCCGACCAGGCCCCGGTGGGTGAAGGTGTGGTTGATGATCTGGAGTTGCCCCCGTTCCACGAGTGGGGCCAGCGTCGCGGCCTGGGGCTCCCAGGCGGGTCCGTAGATGCCGTTGGGGCTGAAGGTCAGGCAGATCCCGGTGCGCGCGGCGAAGGCGGTGTAGGCGGCGACGCAGTCGGCGCAGTACCCGTCGTCGATGGTGAGCGCGATCTGGTTCGTGGTCGACGGGCCCGCGCGGAACACGGTCGGACCGTCGGGCAACGGCGCCTCCGACGCGGGCGGCGGCGGTGACGGGGGAGGGGGAGGGGGCGGCGGTTGCGCGGGTGGAGGCGGGCGTTCCGCGACGACGGGCCCGCTTCGGGCGCCGGCGCTCGACCCGCCGGCCGCGGCGCCGGTCGCCACGATGACGGCGCCCAGACCGAGCAGGCCCAGCAGCCGTCGTCGTGGCAGGTGCGGTCCCGGGCAGCTCATCGCGCGGGCGCCTCGTGTGTCGGGGCGACGCGGGGGACCGGGAGATGTCGGCGAGCCCGAGGTCCGAGGCAGCCGTGGGGGATCCCGTCCGCCACCCCGGAGCCACCCCCAGTCGTCCGGTTCACCGTCCTGAACCGAGCCCGGAGCTACGGTAGCGGCCACGCCCTGCAGCGATGCGCTCGCTCCGGGACGGCTGACTCGGCCCCCGACCGCAGCGTTGACACCACCGTGCCGGCTGCGGTGATCAGTGCGGCTGGGAGGCCGGCCTGGCCCGCCCGTCGATCGCGGGCGCCGAGGCCGTCGTGGGTTCCGGCCCCGACTCCCGGAGAGCCGGGCCGCGGTCGTTCGAGGCCCGCTCGCTGTGGTCGGGCTCGAGTGCGTTCGGGGTGCGCAGGTCCGTGCGGGCGGCGAGGGCGCGCAGTTCGTCGTGGAGCTGACCCGGATATTGCAGAGGGAGGAAGTGGGTGCCGATGAGCTGGCGGAACCGGGCGTGGGGAATGCGCCCGGCCATGGTCCGCAGGTCGTCCGTGGCCGCGAGGGTGTCGAGCAGGCCGGCGATCACGGTCACCGGGAACGTGACGAACGAGAGGTCCATGGCCTCGTGCTTCGCGGCGGCCAGGACCAGCTGGGAGTAGTAGGTCCAGGGGTGGCCGGAGAACTCGCGCGCCACCTCACCCAGGGTGGTCAGTCCGGGCAGGTCGCGGGCGTGCTCCCCGAGCCCGAGCCGGTCGACGGCCTCGAGGGCCTTGGGCAGCAGTGAGGCCAGGCCGCCGACCGGCGGTCCGACCGCGCGCAGCAACCAGGCGCCGATCTCGCCGGTGGGTTCACGCAGCTCCCGCGGCAACCCCGACGGGCCGAACAGGACGCGGAACGCGCCGCCGGGCACGCCCCCGACGGCGAGGATGGCCGCGACCCGCGCCGCGTGGAGACCCCCATGCCCGACCAGCAGGAACCGTGACTCGACGGTCCTGCAGGGCGCGAGCGTCCTGCCGCGGGTGCGGCCCGGAGGAGACGGGCGGACGGGAAGCGGGTGCGGAGAACATCGGGAACGGCCCCCGGAATGCGGGTGTCGGGACAACCATGGGGCCGCCGGGGGCTCGGACGGCACCGACACCAGGGGTACCCCCGGTGGGGCGTGCAGAAAAGGCCGGACGCGAGGGGCGTCAGGAACGCGTCTTCGCGGCGGTCAACGCGGCTGCCCGGGCGACGGCGTCGGACGCTGCGGCACTGACGTGCTCGTCCGGGGTCGAGGCGGCCGTCCTCGCGGGGGCCGACGACGCGGTGGTGTTCGGGGTGCTGGGGGCGGTCCAGGCGCTCATGTCGACGAGCGGTCCGGCGGTGGGTCCCCCCGGTGCCACGGCGGCGATCCAGCTGTGCGCGAGCGCCCGCTGCGCCTCGAGAAGCTGGACCCAGAAGTCGACGACCTGGTCCACGATCTGCGCGGGATCGGGGAACAGGCCCTCGGAGGCCCCGCCACTGCCGGCCGGGCCCGAGCCACCGCCCCAGGTCCTGGTCACGGACGTGGCGAGCTGGAGCGCTGCCTGCTGGCCCTGCTTCACGTAGCCCAGGACCTGACTCTGCAGCTGCTGCGGGGTGGTCATAGAGCTCCTTTCACGTCTGATCCGAACGTCAATCCATCGCAAACTATGCCAAGCAACCAGGATGGGCCACCCGAGACGGCGACGGCAGCGCTGGACACGATCGTCCATCAGGGCGAGGGAACGCCCACCGAGCCGGGGTCGGCGTCACACCAATGCCAGTTGGTCAGCAGATGGTCATCACATGTGGCCGACATTGGACCGAAAGAGGGAGGACGCCTGCGAGTCGACCTACGTTCGGTCGATGATGCGGGCGGTCCGGAGACTTCCGGCGAGCGACACGGCGAGCGTCGCCGGCCTGTCGGCGTCCGAGCACCGGGCGCCGCCGGCCCCTGTCCCGTCGTCGTGGCCCCGGACCACCGGCCAGTGGTCGTCCCGCGGTTTCTGGGCCTGGATGATCGTGCTGCCGGTCGACGTCGTGGCCCTGATGTCACCGGTCGTCGCGGACCGGCGTTACCTGGGCGCCTTCCTCCTGCTGACCGGACTGGTCCTGTGGATCTGCTTCAGTGGCGGGCGCCTGCGGGCCAAGCTGCACCTCAGCGTGCTCGACGAGTTCCCCCACCTCCTGGGCCGCCTGCTCGTCGCCGTCGCCGTGGTGGGCACCGCGCTGTCGCTGCACATCGGCCGCGTCGACGCCACGGGCGCGGTCCCGCCGACCGATGCCGACACCGACTTCCTCCGACTCGCGATGGCTGCGGTCGCGTTCTTCCTCCTGGGGCGGTTCATCACCACGGCCGTCGTCCTGTGGGCACGTCGGCGGGCGCTGATCGCCCGCCGCACCGTGATCGTCGGCGGGGGTGTGACCGCCGCGGAGCTCGCGACGCTGCTGGGGCGCTACCCGCGCTACGGCCTGGAGGTCGTGGGCTTCGTCGACGACTCGACGCGGTGCGAGGCATCGTTCGTCACCTGCCACCTCGGGCCGGTGGCCGGTCTCGGGACGGTCGTGGCCGCCCACGGCGCCCAGGTCCTGCTCGTCGCCGACGGGGACGTCGACGAGGCCGAGCTCGGGTGCGTCGTCCACAGCCCGGACTATGCGTCCTGCCAGCTGCTGGTCGTCCCTCGACTGCACGCCCTCCATACCCAGACCGGGGAGGCCGACCACATCGGGGCGGTCCCGATCATGCGCGTCCGCCCGCCGTCCCTGTCGGGTCCGGCGTGGAAGGTCAAGCGGGTCTGCGGTCTCGTCGGAGCTGTGCTCGGGTTGCTGCTGTTCTCCCCGGTGTTCGCGGCCTGCGCACTCGCGGTGTGGTTCGACGGCGGACCGGGCGTGATCTTCCACCAGGAGCGGGTCGGACGGGACGGGCAGCACTTCGATTGTCTGAAGTTCCGCTCGATGCGGCCGATGACTTCGCTGGAGTCGGCCACACGGTGGAGCGTCGCCCACGACGACCGGGTGCGACCGCTGGGCCGGTTCCTGCGCCGCACCTCCCTCGACGAGCTTCCGCAGCTGTGGAACGTCCTGCGCGGAGAGATGTCCTTGGTCGGACCCCGTCCCGAGCGGCCGCATTTCGTCGAGCAGTTCTCCGAGCGCTACGCCGGCTACGGCCATCGCCACCGGGTCCCGGTCGGTCTCACCGGTCTCGCCCAGGTCAGCGGCCTGCGGGGCGACACCCCGATCGTCGACCGCGCCCGATTCGACAACTACTACATCGAGAACTGGTCGATCTGGCTCGACGTCAAGGTCCTGCTCCGCACCCTGGGGGAGGTCCTTCTTGCGCGCGGACGCTAGGTCCACGCCCGCGGGGCGGCAGCGGCGGCAGGACACATGACCCTGCTCGACTACGGGCGGATCCTTCGCGAGCGTCTGGCCGTCGTGGTGTCCGGGCTCATTGCCGGGCTGGGTGCGGCACTGCTGATCGTGCTGCTGGTGCCGCCGACCTACAGCGCGACGATCTCCATGTACGTCTCGGCCCAGACCGACCAGAACGCCACCGCGGCCTACGAGGGCGCGCAGCTCTCCCAGGCCCGCGTCGTCTCCTACGTCGAGCTGGTCACCCGTCCCCGGGTGACCAGGGCGGTGATCGGCGATCTGGGGCTCCGCACCACCCCCGCCGACCTGGCGGAGCAGCTCTCGGCGTCCAGCGAGCAGGACTCGGTGCTGCTCGACGTCACGGCCGCCACCAGGGACCCCCGGGAGTCGGTGGCCGTCGTCAACGCCGTCGGGCGGGTGTTCCCGGCCGCCGTCGACGAGCTCGAGCGGCCCCTTCGCGTCGGGGCGACGCCGCCGGTGACGGTGCGCGTGGTCGAGCCGGCGGACACCGCGGAGCGCACGAGCCCCACGTGGCCGGTCGTGGTCGCCTTCGGCCTGCTCGCCGGTCTCGTCGCCGGTGCCGCCCTCGCGCTCCTGCGCCACGCGACCGACACCTCGGTGCGATCGGCGCGGGCGCTCGCCGGGGCCGTCGACCTCCCGCTGCTGGCCACCACGTACGTCGAGCGATCCGCATCCGCGGACCTCGTGCCGACCCGCGACCTGCCGTCCTCACCGACCGCGGAATCGCTCCGCCGGCTGCGCACCAACCTGCAGTACCTCGACGTCGACGATCCGCCCCGGGTGCTGGCCGTCGCCAGTTCGGTGCCCGCGGAGGGCAAGACGACGGTGGCCTGCGACCTCGCCGTCGCGCTCGCCGCCGGCGGTGGCGAGGTGTTGCTCATCGAGGCCGACCTGCGACGGCCGTGCATCGCCGATCGGCTCCGCCTCGAGCGCACCGTCGGTCTCACCACGGTGCTGGCGGGGCGGGTCGACCTCGCCAACGCGGTCCAGCGCACCACCCGCGGAGCTGCGGTCCTGACCAGCGGCCCGCTCGTGCCCACTCCTGGTGAGCTGCTCGCCTCCCTGCGGATGCAGGTCGTGCTCGCCGAGGCACGCGCCCGCTACCACCACGTCGTCGTCGACACCGCCCCCCTGCTCACCGTCAGCGACGCGGCGGCGGTGGTTCCCCTGGTCGACGGGGTCCTGCTGCTCTGCCGGTGGGGTAGCACGTCAGCGACCGAGCTCGCGCAGTCGGTCGGACTCCTGCGCGCGGTGTCAGCACGGGCGCTCGGTGTGGTCCTCACCCTGGCGCCGGCCCGCCAGGCCCCGTCGGCCAGGGGCGGCTACGGCGACCTCCCCGCCTCTCCCGGGGTGCCGGACGTTCCGGCCGCCGTCCGGGGAGCGCATGCCCCACCGGGACCGAGGCCGCGCCCCGGGGTGCGGCGCGCTGTCGGTGCGGCTGCGCCCTTCCACGATCGGAAACCGTCACATGGCCGTTGACGCGCAGACCCGACCCGCAGCCGCCGCGCCCGCGCTCGAGCGCGAGCTGCCCGGACGGGGGGTGCTGGTGCACGAGTGGCTGGCGCGCACCGGCGGCTCGGAGCGGGTCTTCGACCACGTCGTCGCGAACTTCCCCGGCACCGACGTGCTGTGTCTCTGGGACGACAGCGGCGGCGGTCGCTACCCCGCACGGACGGTCCGCGAGACGTGGCTGGCGCGCACCCCGCTGCGCCACCACAAGGAGCTCGCCCTGCCACTGATGCCCCTGGCCTGGGCCCATCAGATGAGAGGCGCCTACGACTGGGCGGTGGTGAGCTCGCACAGCTTCGCCCACCACGTCCGCTTCTCCTGCTCCCCGGGGATGCGGAAGGTCGTCTACGTCCACACGCCTGCGCGCTACGTCTGGGAGCCCGACCTCGACGCCCGCGGCGGCGGACACACGGCCCGTGCGGCCAGCCCGTTGCTCCGGGCGATCGACCGTCGCAAGGCGGCCGAGGCACACACCCTCATCGCCAACAGCCACTACGTGGCGCGACGGATCGAGCGCACCTGGAGCCGGACGGCACAGGTCATCCACCCGCCGGTCGAGGTCGGAGCCATCGCCGCGATCGCCGACTGGCGCACCCGACTCGACGGCTCCGAGCTCGCGCGGCTAGCGGCCCTCCCGACGACGTTCGTGCTCGGTGCGTCGCGCTTCGTCCGCTACAAGCGCCTCGACCTCGTGATCAGGGCGGGCGAAGCGGCCGGCCTGCCCGTCGTGCTCGCCGGCGGTGGCCCCGAGGAGGCCCGGCTGCGCTGCCTCGCCGCCGACGCCCGGGTGCCGGTGCACGTGGTCGTCGACCCCTCCGACGCGCTGCTCTACACCCTCTACCAGCGCGCCCTGGTCTTCGTGTTCCCGCCGGTGGAGGACTTCGGGATCATGCCGGTCGAGGCGATGGCCTGCGGCACGCCCGTGGTGGTCAACGCCGAGGGCGGGGCCCGGGAGACGCTGGCCGGACGGGCTGTGGGAGCGATCGTCGACCCGGCCTCCCCGGAGTCGTTGCGCTCGGGGGTGGAGACCGCGAGTGCCTGCCCCCGGTCGTCGGTGGCCGAGCACGCACGACGGTTCGACGCGGCGTTGTTCGACCACGCGCTGACCGCCGCGGTGGTCACGGCCGTCCGGTGTCCCTGATGGTGCTGCGTCGTGCCCTGCATCCGGCGGTGCTCCTGCTCGCCCCCGTCGTCGTGAGCCTCGCGGCCTGGGCGGTGCCCGGCGCGTCGACCGCACTGCGCGGGTTCGCCCGCCGCTCCGAGCTCGCTCCCGGCGGCCTGGCCGTGCTCGTCGCCTGGTACCTGCTGTGTGCGGCCGTGCTGGTGCTCGGCCACCGCGTCGGGGCGGCGACCGCCCCGCTCGCCTCGCTCACCCGCTACGAGACCGACCCCGCCCTCGAACGGCGGCTCTTCCGTCTGCTGTGGGTCCTCGCGACCCTCGGCGTCGGCTACTCCCTGACGCGCGCGGCCGCTACCGTCGACGTGGCGGC
>JAVXWR010000644.1:0-2685 GCA_032230725.1 Actinomycetota bacterium | reverse complement strand
GTAGGTGCGCTCCGCGCTCGTGAGCACTTTCGGGGGTTATAGCGACCGAAAGTGCTCACGAGGCGTCAGCCACCGGTGGCGTCGCGCGTCGAGGCCAGCCCGCCCGGGGCCTCCCGGCGCCACGCCTCGAGCGACCACCCGCCCCCGTCGGCATTGAGCACCACGCGCCCGCAGTTGTCGACGTGGTCGTCGGACCCGAGGTCGGGAATCTCGCCGACCAGCGCGTGGGCGACGAGCCGCAGCACGGCCCCGTGGCTGACCAGCACGACCGTGCCCGCGGAATGCTCGGCGCGCAGCCCCTCGAGGGCCGGGAGGTAGCGGTCCAGGACGTCGCGGCCCGACTCGCCGCCGGGCATCCGGGCCGCGACGTCGCCCTCGCGCCAGGCGTCGTAGGTGGTGCGGAAGCGCGCGATCGAGTCGTCGTCGTTGCGGCCCTCGAGGTCGCCCACCTGCACCTCGTGGGTGCCCTCCACGACGCCCGGGGTCAGCCCGAGGGCGGGTGCGACGAGGCCGGCGGTCTCGCGGGCGCGCCGCGCGGGTGAGCTGACCACGGCCGTGACCGGGCCGCGCGGATCGGCGGCGAGCTCCTTGCCGAGCGCCTCGGCCTGCAGCCGGCCGAGATCGGTCAGCCCGGGCCCCGGCAGGACGGTGTCGAGGATCTTCGCGACGTTCGCCGGGGTCTGGCCGTGGCGGGCGAGCACGAGGCGCAGCACGCCCCCATCCGTACCACGGACGCGTCAGGTCGGGAGGGCCTCGCCGGGGACCTCGCGCAGTGCGGTGAGCCATCTCGCGGCCGCGTCGTAGTCGGCGCTCTCCTGCCCCGGCACGGGCGCCGCGACCGGAGGGGACGGCGCGGCGGACCCGGCGGGCACGGTCGCGCGGGGGTACGACCCGAGGAAGCGCAGTTCGGTGCAGCGCCGGTGCAGCGCCGCGAGCGCCTCGCCCATCGCGGGCTCGGCGACGTGTCCCGCGCCGTCGAGGAAGAACCAGTAGGTGCCGAGCCGCTCCTTCGACGGACGCGACTCGATGCGGGTCAGGTCCACCCCGCGGATCGCGAACTCGGTGAGGATCGCCAGCAGCGCGCCGGGCTCGTTGACCGTCGTCGCGGCGATCGAGGTGCGGTCGCGGCCGCTCGGGGCGGGGAGCCGGACCCCGGCGGGGGCGACGACGACGAAGCGGGTCACCGCGTCCCCGGTGTCGTGGACCCCCTGTGCGAGCGCCTCGAGCCCGTAGTGCCCGGCCGCCACCGGCGCGCTCACGGCGGCGTCGACCTGGCCGTCGGCGACGGCGGCCGCGGCGGCCGACGTCGAGGGCGTCATCCGGACCTCCGCGCCGGGCAGGTGCGCCGCGAGCCAGCGACGGGTCTGCGCCTCCCCGTGCGGGTGTGACGCGACGGTGCGCACCTCGGCCGGCGTGGTCCCCGGGCGGACGAGCACCGCGAAGCGCACCGGGAGGAGGATCTCGCGGACCACGACGACGGGCGGGGACTCGACCAGCCCGTCCATGGTCGCGGGGACGGCGCCCTCGACCGAGTTCTCGATCGGCACGCACGCGAGCCCGACCTCGCCCGCGCGCAGCAGATCCAGCGCGGCCGTGGTGCTCGCGGCGGGTCGCAGCCGGGCGCCGGCGAACGCGGAGCCCGGCGCCTCGACGAGGCTGAGCAGTGCCTGCTCGCAGAAGGTGCCGAGCGGGCCGAGGAACGCGACGTCCGGACCGGGCTCGCCCACGTCAGACCAGTCCCAGGCGGGCCATCTCCGCGCCCTGGTCGGCCGGGGCCGTGGACCCCAGCGACGACAGGTGCGCGCGGACCCGCGCGGCCGTCCGGTCGTCGACCTCCGCGACCTCGGCGGCCAGTGCGTCGGCGTCCGTGGCGTCCAGCGCGCCGCGCACGGCCTCGACGAGGTCGGCGGGCGGGTCGGTGTCCGGCCCCGCCCCACCGTCGTCGGGACCGCCCGCGACCGTCGGCGGCATCGCGTGCAGCGCCCGGGCGACGGCGACCATGAGGTTGAGCCAGCCGTGGTGGTCGAAGCCGGTCGCGGGGTCGACGTGCCGCACCGCGCTCTGCAGCCCGATGCTGGCCGTGAACGAGCGCCCCGCCGTGGCGACCACCGCGAGGAACCGCGACACGTCGGTGACCCCCGG
Source organism: Actinomycetota bacterium (assembly GCA_032230725.1). Lineage (GTDB taxonomy): Bacteria > Actinomycetota > Actinomycetes > Mycobacteriales > Pseudonocardiaceae > Actinomycetospora. Next base: position 543 of record JAVXWR010000644.1, on the reverse strand, counting down.
GAAGACGCCCGCGCGGTCGCCGCCGCAGCGCAGCTTGGGCCGGCACCCGTGCCCGACGACGCGGCGCACGCCGGCGATCCAGTCGTCGGACCCGTCGGCGTCCGGGCGCCGCGGCTCGACGACCGCGACGACGTCGTCGGGGACGAACTCGGTGACGCGCTCGAGCCAGACGGAGTCGACGTCGTGCGGCGCGGGCATCTCGACGGTGCCGGTGGTGAGCAGCGCGGAACGCGACGTCGTCAGCGAGAGCGCCTTGGGTACCCCGCCGAGGCCGGTGTCGACCGACAGCGTGATCGGCACCGGGAACGCGGGACGACGCTTGACGAGCACGGCCACGAACTCCTGCAGGCGGGAGACGGGCACGACGAGCGCGCCGAGCAGGCCGCCGTACTCGCCCGCGCGGACATCGAGGTACGCGTCGAGGACGTCGGCCATCACCGGGCGCGGGCCGGGCGAGACGAGTGCGGCGTCGTCGAGGATGCGCGCGAGGAGCGGGGGCACACCGTCGACCGGTGCCCCACCGGCCTGGGGGACGGTGGACAC
>JAVXWR010000097.1:0-10387 GCA_032230725.1 Actinomycetota bacterium | reverse complement strand
TGGAGGCGATGTTCTCCTTCTCGTTGTAGGCCGGCACGATCACCGACACCGGCTCGGTGATCGTGGGGCCCCAACGGTGCCGGTCGGCGTGGCGCCGCCGCCGATGCCGGCCGGCGACCACGATCATGATCACTAACCTCAGCAGGACGAGGCCTCCGACGATCAGGAGCATCCACGTCAGGGCGGACACGACGGCTCCGGCGAGGTCGACCGCGACCATGAGACCGCGTCCCGCCAGCCGGCCGACCCCGCTGACCGGCTGGTCAGGAGCGGGAAGGCCCACGGCCTGGGTCGGGGTGGTGAAGCGGTACCCCTGGGCCTGCAGGCGCGGGATGAGCCGATCGAGGGCGGCGACGGTCTCGGTGCGGTCACCACCCGCGTCATGCATAGGCACGACCCCGCCCTGCCCCTGTCGCCGCGAATGCGGGAGACGGTGGGCAGATCGGGGTGAGTGAAGGTGTGCACCCCCAGCGCAGACCCCTGACCGCGGATGGCGCGCAGCAGCTCGGGATGGCGACTGGCGGCGCTCCCGATCACGAAGAACGTGGCCGGCACGTGGTACTTGCGCAGCACCGCGAGCACGTCCGGGGTCCACCGGGGGTCGGGGCCGTCGTCGAACGTCAGCGCCAGGGTGCGATCCGGGAGGCGGCGGGAGACGAGGCCGCCCGGGCCGGGCGCCCCACCACAGGGGTAGGGAACTCCTCCCAGCGGGTCCACGTCCGGCGTTCTCCCGGATGGGCGGCAGCGGTTATGGCAGGAAGAGCGGCGAGGCTCTGAACCCGTGCCAGGGGTAGTCGCCGTGCTCGACGGCGGCGCGGCAGGCACGATGCCCAGGGCCGTTCCGGCGACCTTCTCGAGCAGCAGCAGGTGGCTCGCCTCCCGAGCGTGGAATCCGGTGATCAGGCCGGTTAGCACCCGGAACGCACGGTCGGGCCCGAGCACCAGGTCGGTCCAACCGTGTGCCGGGTGACACGGTCCCGTCGAGGTCGGCCGCGATCTCCAGTGAGGGCGATATCAGTACCTCACCAACTCGCACCGGCTCACTCGGGAGCCCCGGTCCCGGCTGTGGGTTGGCCTGGGTACGGTCGGCCGCCAGCCGGCTCGTGGTGGCGCCGGTGGGTCCTGGGGGGGAATGCGGTGAGCACGATGGCACGGGAGGCCGCGGCGGGCGGCGCCGGACTGGACGTCGAAGACGCCGCGACAGACGACGAGCAGGCCGACCGGCCGTCCCGGCGCCGCACCCCACGTCCGGATCCACTGGTGTGGGGGCCCGCGGGGCTGGCGCTGGTCGTCGCACTCGGGTTCCTCGCGGCGAACGCCGCCTACAACCAGGGCCGTTTCTCTCCGCCGCTCGACGACGTCTACATCCACCTGGAGTACGCGCGCCAGATCGGACTCGGGCACTTCCTTGAGTACCAGACGGGCCAGCCACCGAGCACCGGCGCGAGCAGCCTGCTCTACGTGCTGGTCCTCGGCGCCTTCTCCGCGCTGGGCGCGCCGGGCGGGCTCCTGCTCTACATCGCGGTCGGTCTCGGGGTGCTGTGCACCGTCGCCACGACCGTGCTCGTCGCCCACCTGGGGCGCGCCATCGCCTCGCGCCAGGTGGGTGCGACCGCCGCCGTGTTCACCGCACTGTGCGGGCCGTTCATGTGGGGAGCCACAAGCGGCATGGAGGTCGGCATGGTGGCCGCGCTGGCCACCGCCACGGTGCTGGCCTTCACGCACGAGCAGCCGACCGGGCGGTTCCGGATCGCCCCGGTGGTGGGGGTGCTGCTCGTGCTCGCCCGCCCCGAGGGTCTGGTGCTGGTGGCCGCCGTGCTCGTCGGCGTCGTGGTCACGCTGGTGCGGAGGCGCCGGCGTCGAGCCGTCGCGACCTTCGCGTCCGCGGTGACGGCGGTCTGGTGTGCCCTGCCGGTGGTCGCCGCCCTCGGCCAGCGGCTGCTCTACCTGGCACTGACCGGCTCGTCAGAGAACAACGGTGTCCTCGCGAAGTCCTGGCTGTACCAGCCCTTGGGGTCGCCGGTCGAGGTCGTCGACCGCATGGTCACCACGACGCGGGAGGTCGTGGCCACCTACGGCGGCCTGACCGGGGTGGGCGTCGTGGCGCCCGGCACCCTGCTGCTCGCGGCCCTCGGCGTCGCCGCACTCGTGTTCGACCGGCCGCGCCACCGCGTGCTGGCTGGGGTGCTCGCGCTCGGCCTGCTCGGCGTTGTGGTGGCCGACTCGACGCTCGTCACCGCGCTATGGCAGAACGGGCGCTACCTGACCCCCTTCCTGCCGCTCGTCCTTCTGCTGGTCGTGGTGGGGATCCGCACCGTGGGCCGGATCGTGCCGCGCATCGAGCAGCGCCGCGTCGTCGTCGCCGCCGTGGTGGGTGTCGTCGTGCTCGTCGCCGCGGTGTCGGTACCGACCTGGGCACTGCGGTCCGCCCAGCAGGGTGCCGGGATCCGGGAAGCGGTCCTGTCGCCGGCGCAGTGGCTGCGCGCCCACACGCCGTTGGACGCCCGGATCGGGGTGAACGACGTCGGAGCCACCGCCTACTTCTCCGACCGCGGGGTGGTCGACCTGGTCGGCCTCACCACGAACGGGTTGGCGATCCCGTCGGCCGAGGGCACCGGTGCGCTGTACGAGGCGCTCGCGCGGATGCCCGCGGACGAGCGTCCGACCTACTTCTCGGTCTTCCCGAGCTTCGTGGACGTGGACTTCGAGGCCATGTCGGCCGCCGGCGTGCTCTCGAAGAAGCCCCTCACGACGTTCAAGACCCGCTCCCCGGTCCGCGACGTGGCGCTCGGCGGCGTCTGCCAGTCCAACGGAGGCTGCGTGGAGACCGACGTCTGGGGCACGAACTGGTCCGTGATCGGCAGCGGGGACCGCCCCGAGACCCCGGTCCCCGGTCGCATCGTCGACCGCGTGAACGTGGGCGACCTGGTGGACGAGGCCGCCCACGGGTATGGGGTCGACCGCGCTCTTGTGGGGATGAAGGCCACGACCGTCCTGCGCGGAAAGGACGGCCCCGACGGCCGGCGGTTGGTCGACTCCGGACGTCAGATCGTCGGCGGCGAGCACTTCAGGCTGCGCGGACTGACCCCCGGCGTGCCGGTCACCCTCACCGCACGGGTGGAGGCCCGCGAACCGTTGGTCGACCGCAACACGCAGGCCGGTGTGGTCGCGGTGGGGGTGAACGGCCGGGGCGTCGGCGATTGGACGTTCCCGACCGACGCCACGACATGGGACCAGGCCTCGTTCGTGCTGCCCGGCGACCTAATCACCGCCCCCGAGATCACGGTCACCGTCGGACCACGCCAGCCCTACCTCCAGCCCTACCCGGACTACCGCTCGTTCCACTACTGGGCAAGCCAGTAGGAGCCCCGACCGGGAATCGGGTCCTCGTGAGGGTTGGGCACAGGGTGGCGGCGATCCGGAAGCGCGCGAGGCCTCCACCCCTCGAGCATCTCGGCGTCCCGATCGGTGACCATCGCGTGGTAGTCCCCAGGCGGTGCCAGCGTCGCCCCACGGCCCCACCACCACTGGGTCGACCACGCGGCTTTGGGTGTCCCCGGGCGGGTCAGCGTCGGGTTCGACCAATGCCTGAGAGGCGAGGGCTGGCGGCGGCCCCGGCTCGGCGGTGGTGTCGCTCGAGACCGGTGCGGGGCGGGTGGCGACGCGGGCCTGCAGGCCCCGGGCGCCGTTGAGCAGGGGGCCGATGGCCCGCCGGTCGGGGGTGCGCAGCGCGGCTTCCTTTTGCAGCCGGGCGCCGTCCCAGGCCAGCCCGGCCTGGCGAGCCCGGCCGCGGCGGTCATCGCCGCGCCCGGTCGACTCGACCGCCGAGGACCTCGACCCAGCCTCTTGCCCCGGCGGCCAGCAGCGGGGTGCGCTCGCGACACGACACGATGCGGCGGCGGAGGCTCAGTCGAGCAGGGTGCGACGCAGTACGTAGACGCTCGGCCAGGGACGCGAGGTCCTCCGCGGTCATCCCGATCTCGGCGTGTCTGCCTCACTACGGATTCGCCGAGAGCTCCGCTTGTCGGGGTCTAAGGGCCCCGCACCGGCGCCCCTCGTTCCTCCTCGGGAGGAGGGCCGCGATCTGCCGAGCGACGGTGTAGGGCCACTCGGCCTCTTGACCTCAACGTCGCTGGAGCTCCTATCGTCGTCGCCATGATCTTCAACGACGCGGAGCGTGCCTATCTGGCCCGTCAGAGCTTGGGTCGGTTGGCCACCGTCGACGACGACGGCACGCCCAACGTGCGACCCCTCGGATTCCGGCTCAACGAGGACAGCACGATCGACACGGGCGGCCCTCACCTGACCTCCACTCGTCGCTACCGCAACGTCACGGCGCGGCCCGGCGTCGGCTTCGTGGTCGACGACATGACCCCGGACGAGCCCGGCGCGATCACGCCCGGGATGGGTCGCGGCGTCGAGGTGCGGGGATGGGTGGAACTCACCGAGGTCGAGGTCCCGCCCGTGGCGCCGGACTGGTTCTCCCACGAGATCATGCGCATCCATCCGACGCGGGTGCTCAGCTGGCACATCGATCCGGACCACCCCGACGGCCAGTCCCGAACCGTCGCCTCGAATATCGACGCTCTGTAGGTTCTCGGCTCGGAGTCGGCTGTCGGCTTCTCGTCACCGCTCGGCATATCGCGATCGTCCCCGTGTTTTCAGAAAAAGTTCACCCATCTAGAGCAGTCGCAGCTCACTCAGTCACGTATCCCTTCTGAGCAGAGCTGGAATTGAGATGGCGTCCTCGCCCTGTCGTGGCACGGCACGGAAGCAGGCGTGACGATGCGGCACTCCCACGACAGGGACCACGGCTAACCTCCACCGTCGTGACCACCCTGCACCGCGTGATCGTGTCGGTGAGCGCCCTCGACCGGGCGCTGGTGCTGTACGGGGGAGTGCTGGGCTGCGAGGTCAGCACCAGGCACGGCGACCTGGCCGTGCTGCACGCCGACGACGAGACCGAGCTGATGCTCCACCAGTGGCCGGTCGACCGGGGCGACGCGGCCGTCGCGGTCAGCTTCGGTGTCCACGGACTCGCCGCCGTCGTGGACGCGTGGGTCGCCGGCGGCGGGTCGGTGATCGACCCGCCCGCGCGGCAGCCGTGGGGTGAGGAGATGGCCGTGGTCCGGGACGCCGACGGCCACGTCGTGTGAACGCCCTGGACTGACCCGAGCGCAGGTGATCACGGGCGCGGGAGGCAGGCTCTCGACGCCCGGGGCCTGCCCGCTGTGCCCTCCATCGGACAATCGGCGAGGCCGGCACGCCCGCCCCGTCACGCGCGGTGTGCCAGGGGCCGGGATCGGGGTACAGTCCGCTGCTGCGGTCGAGTACACGGACGCGAGGCGCGCCATTCGGTGCGGTGACGCCTCCGACAGTCCCGTTGTCCTGCATGTGCATCCCCGAACGCCGACGACCGGTGAGAGGGCAGATCGCAGCGCATGTCGCTTCGGCTCTGCCTGGCCAGCGCTCCGACGTGCTGCGCCCCGTGACCACCGCGCCTCATCCGAACGGGGAGCAGCCCATGGACTCCGGAACCCACGACGAGCTCGTCGTCGCCCTGCGCGCCGCCGCGCACACCCTCGCGCGCCACCGCAGCATCCGCGACCTCGAGCAGACGCTCGAGCAGATCGTCGCGGCTGCCGTGACCACGATCCCTGGCGTGGACGCCGGCAGCATCTCGATGACCGAGGACGGCCGCATCGAGACCCGCCACCCGACCACCGACACCATCCGGAAGCTCGACGAGACCCAGAGCGAGCTGCACCAGGGCCCCTGCATCACCGCGCTCGAGGAGCCGCCGCCCACCGGCATCGTCGTCGCCGACGACCTCGCGGGCGACGACGCGCAGCGTTGGCCGGAGTTCGCGCGGCGCGCGGTCGAGACGGGCTACCGCGGCGTGATGTCCACGCAGCTGTCGGTCGGCGGCGGGATCCGGGCGGCACTGAACCTCTACTCGGCCACCCCGCAGGCGTTCGACGAGGAGGTCAGGGCGCTGGCCGGGCTGTTCGGCATCCAGGCCTCGATCCTGCTCTACGGCGCGGACACCGCAGCACAGCTGCAGCGGGCCGTCGACAGCCGGGACCTCATCGGGCAGGCCAAGGGCATCCTGCGGGAGCGGTTCGGGGTCGACGACGAGGGCGCGTTCCAGATGCTGGTCAAGTCCTCGCAGGAGACCAACATGAAGCTGACCGCTGTGGCGCAGTGGCTCACCGAGGACACCAGCCGTGGCCGGGCGAGCCGGGCCGTCGATTGCGAGGACGCCCTCCCCGGATCCTGAGCCGGCCCCGGCGCGCCGTCCGGAAACGTGCACTTCGACCGCGAGCTAGTAACTTGGGGTGATGTCGTTGGACGACTCGGGTCTGGCGATCGCCGAACAGGCGACACGTGCCCTGGGGAGCCTCGAGCGGTACGGGCACGTGCTGCGACCGCCGGGCACGCACGAGCTGGCCTGGCGGGTGGAGATGCTCGACGAGCTCGCCCGCGCCGGACACCGTCTGGCCGGGGCGGTCGCCCGCGTCGTCGGGGACGACGACCCGGCCGTCGAGGGGATGCTCCGCGAGCTGTCCTCGGCGATCGAGCTGCACTGCGACCGGGTGCTCCACGCCGTGCGGGACCGGCCCGGCCCGACGTCGGGTCGGGGCGGGCCCGACCGCGTCGTGCCCTTTCCGACGCCCTACGCGCGCTCCCGCGACAACGGCTCCCGCCCGGCGACGCCCGCCGGCGCCGCCGCGTCCGTCGGCGCCGCGCCGGACGTGCCCCCGGCCCCGCCGACCGCGGTCGAGGCGTCCGTGCAGCGGGCCGTCATCGGTACCGCGGCAGAGATGCTCATGACCCGCCACGCGTGCGGCGTGGATGCCGCCTACGCGTTGATCCTCGAACGTGCCCGCGACACGGGCACGTCGACCTACGAGGTCGCCGCCCGAGTCGTCGAGGAGGGCTGAGGCACTCCGTCCGGCAGCCGGGTCAGGGTGCGCAACGTCCCGGCCAGGCGGTCGCGGTGGTGCTCCAGCGCAGCAGCGGTGACCGCACCGTCCGCGACGGTCCAGGCGAGGTCGTCGGTCAGCACGCGCAGGGTGGCGTTGACCGCGGCCGCGCGCAGCCGGACGTCGAGGTCGTCGACCGACCGGTCCAGCCGGGCGGCCAGCGCCCCGGCGATGATCGGCTCCGCGCGCTCGTGCAGGACCAGCCACACCGCCCGCAGCCCCGGCTCGTGGCGGGTCATGCGCACCACCGCGAGCACGGCCTCGGCGTCGTCGAGCGAGGCGCCGAGCTCCACGCCGTAGGCGGCGCGCAGGTGCTCGTCGAGCTCGAGGCGGGCGGGCCAGCTGCGCAGCACGGCGACGAAGTCGTCGAGCGAGATCGTCAGCACCGGCTCGACGCAGGCCTCCTTGGCCCGGAAGAGCCGCCACAGGGTCCGCTCGGAGACGCCCGCGGCGCGCGCGATCTGCTCGCCCGACGTCTGGACCACGCCCTGCTCGCGGAACAGCCGGACCGCGTGGCGCGAGATGGCGAGACGACGGCGGGCTCGCTGCGCGTCGGTCTCGGGCGGGCGGCCGCGGCGCGCCACGCCGTCGTCGGCCTGCTCGCCGGTCACGACGTCCCCTCCGTCCGGTGCTGACGGGTTCGCGACACCCTAGCGGGCAGATTAGTGGCAGTCACTGCCAAGAAGACGTACCGTCGGTCACGCCGCCACCACCGTGAGGAGTGCTCATGACCGTCACCCCCGAGCGTCCAGAGCTGCCCTTCACCCGTCCGAACCTCCTCGAGCTCGCGCCCCTCTACGACGTGCTGCGCCGCGAGGCGCCCGTCGCCGCGGTGACCACCCCCGCCGGCGACCCCGCCTGGCTCGTCACGCGGTACTCCGAGGTGCGCGACCTCCTCGGCGACACGCGCCTCGGCCGCTCGCACCCGCACCCGGAGCGGGCCGCCCGCATCACGCACGGTGCCGTGCAGGAGGGCCCGTCCGGCGACTACGAGACCGAGGAGGCCGACCACACGCGCATGCGCCGCCTGCTCACCCCGGCGTTCTCCGCCAAGCGCATGCGGCAGATGGGCGACGACGTCCAGGCGCTGGTCGACGGGTACGTCGACGACCTCGTCGCGGCCGAGGAGGCCTCGCCGGAGGGCGTCGCCGACCTGCACGAGAAGCTCGCCGTCCCGCTGCCCGTCGCCGTCATCTGCCGCCTGCTCGGCGTCCCCCACGAGGACTCCGACCACTTCCGCGCCCTGTCCGACCGCATGGCCTCGTTCGACCCCGACGTCGACGCCGAGGGCGCCCGCGCCGAGTTCGGGCGCTACATGGCGGGGTTGGCCGAGCAGAAGCGCGCCGAGCCGTGCGAGGACGTCATCTCCGACCTCGTGCACGCCCAGGCGCAGGACGAGAGCTACGACTACGGCGAGATGATCCGGCTCTCGGTCGGCCTGCTCTTCGCCGGCCACGAGACGACGGTCAACCGGATCGGGCTCGGGACCCTCCTGCTGCTCACCCGCCGCGAGCGCTGGGAGGACCTGACCGCCGACCCCGACGGCCGCACCGACGCCCACGTCGAGGAGATCATGCGGCTCGGTGCGCCCGGCGACCTCGGGCTGCTGCGCTACGCGCACACCGACGTCGAGGTCGGCGGGGTGACCGTCCGCGAGGGCGACGCCGTCATCCTCTCGATCAACGCCGCCAACCGGGACCCGGAGGCCTTCGCCGACGCCGAGGCCTTCGACCCCGACCGCGAGGAGCGCGCCCACGTCGGCTTCGGGCACGGTGGGCACTTCTGCATCGGGGCGAGCCTCGCGCGCACCGAGCTGCGCGCGGTGTTCGGCACCCTCGCGACGCGCCTGCCCGGCCTGCGCCTCGCGACCGGGCTCGATGACATCGAGGTGCGCACCCAGCACCTCACCGGCGGCGTGACGGCCCTGCCCGTCACCTGGTGACGACGGCCGGGTCCCGTTTCGTGGGCCGGCCCGACCGGGCATCACGGGTCATCGGGGGCCGAGTGCCGCCGATCGGGGCGGCCTCGGTCTCCGTTGAGCCAACAGCGGTGCCGGGGCCGTCACCGCTGTGTGGTCGGTGGTCGGGGCGCGGCGACGCGCTCCGGTGGTCACCGCCGCGCACCCTCGGTTGCCCGGGCCGACCGCCGTCGCGCATGGTGGACGACGTGACCAAGGCCGTGCAGGACCTGATGGTCGAGGTCGAACGCGTCCGCGACGCCTTCCTCGACGCGGTCCTGCGCCCCGACCCCGCCGCCGCCCACGCGCTGCTGGCCCGGGACGCGACGCTCGACGTCGACCCCGTCGGGACCGGTGCCTCGGGCGCCGAGCCGATCCGGCGCTTCGTCGCCGACCGCGTCGCCCCCGGTCTGCCCGCCGACCTCACCGTCCGGCGCCACTCCCGCACCGGCGACCGGTGGCGGGTGGTCGACGAGGCCCGCGTGTCCTTCACCCACGGCCGCGAGATGCCGTGGTTGCTCCCCGGGATCGCCGCCACGGGGCGGGCGGTCGAGGTGGACCTGGTCACCGTGGTCGTCGTGCGGCGCGCGCTGGTGAGCCGCGCCCGGCTCGTGTGGGACCTGCTAAGTCTGGCCGACCAGCTCGGGATCGACCCCGGCGCGCTGCCCCGACGGCGGGTCGGCCCGCGGCACGACGAGGCCTCCCGGGGGGCCTGACCGGGCCGGTCGCACCCGGCGGACTCCTCGGGCCGTCGGGGGAGCCTGCACGGTCCACTCGGCGACGGGACGACGCGCGGGGGCGCGTACGGTCCCCCCATGCTCGGGATGCCGACCTGGCCGCCGCCGGACACCGACCGCAACCGGTTCCTCTTCCGGCTCGGCTTCCCGATCGGCGTGCTCGCCTCGGCCTACGTCCTGGTGTTCGCGCTGGTCAGCAACGGGTGGCTGCCCTTCGTCGTGGCGGTCCTGCTGATCGCGGCCACGCTCACGCTCGGCATCGGGCTGCTGCTCATGCGCGCGCAGCGTCTCGAGGGCCGGTCCCCGGAGCCGGAGGGCCTGGTCGTGCCGGAGGCGCCCGACATGACCGCGGGGACCGACGACGTGGGCGCCGCCGTTCCCGCGGTCAGACCGCGTCCTCGTCCGCGACCTGCTCCCAACGCTCGCTGAGCTGGTCGAGCGTCGCGAGCAGCGACTCGAGCTCCCCGGCGTCGTCCCCGCCGTTCATCAGGCGCATGTTCAGCCGTGCGACCCGCCGGGTCACCTCCGCGAGCAGCGTCTCGCCCTGCGGGGTGAGGGTGAGCAGCTTGCGCCGCCCGTCCGCGGGCGCGGTGTCGCGGCGGATCAGCGCCCGGTCCTCGAGCCGGCGGCAGACGTCGGCCATCGTGGATCGATCCAGAGCGACCGAGGCGGCGAGCGTGCCCTGATCGACCCGGGGATAGGCGTGC
>JAVXWR010000058.1:0-7696 GCA_032230725.1 Actinomycetota bacterium | reverse complement strand
CCGCGGCGCGCGGGTGGTGTCGTTCTCGCCCGAGGACCTCGACGGCATCTTCGACGTCCGGCTCGCCCTCGAGCCCCGGGCCACCGGCCGCGCGGCGGCCCGCGTCAGCGACGCCGACCTCGCCGCTCTCGACGAGCTCGCCGCGCGCATGCTGGCCGTCGGCGCGCCCGGGCCCGCGCAGGACCTCGACGCCCTCGTGCCGCTCAACCGGGACTTCCACGCCCGCCTGCTCGACGTCGCCGACGCCCCGGCCCTGTCCGCCGCGCTCGCCAACGTCGTGCACACCCCCGTCGTGCTGCGCACCTTCCACACCTACGACGCGGCCTCCCTCGCGCGCAGCCTCGCCCACCACGCGGAGATGGCCGCGGCGCTGCGCGCGGGCGACGCGGACTGGGCGTCCGCGGTGATGCGCAGCCACATCGGCAACGCCCGCGCGGTGATGGTGGGGGTACGACGATGACCGCGAATCCGCACGGCACGTCCTTCGCCGGCCGCGTCGGGTGGGGGACGCGCCCCGCCGTCGTCGTCGTGGACCTGGTCCGGGCCTACACCGAGCCCGGCGGGCCGTTCTTCCTCGGCGGCGACGACGCCGCGACGCCGGGCCGGGTGCTCGATGCGTGCGCCGCCCTGGTCGGCGCCGCCCGCCCTGCGGGGGTGCCGGTGGTCTGGACCGCCGTGCGCTACGCGCCCGACCTCGCCGACGCCGGGTTCTTCGCGACCAAGGTGCCCGCCCTCGCCTGCTTCGCCGAGGGTGCCGACGGCGGGTGGGGCGAGCTCGCCCTGGCCCCCGCGGCCGACGACGCACTGCTGGTCAAGCAGCACGCGTCCGCGTTCGCCGGCACCTCGCTCGCGGGGACGCTGCGCAGCCGGGGGGTCGACACCGTCGTCGTCGCCGGCGTCTCGACCTCGGGCTGCGTGCGCGCCACCGCGACCGACGCCCTCGCCGAGGGGTTCCGCCCGATCGTCGTCGACGAGGCCTGCGGAGACCGCACCACGGCCCTGCACCGTCAGAACCTCGCCGACCTGGACGCGAAGTACGCCGACGTCGTCGCCCTCGACGACGCACTCTTAGCCATCAAGGCCTGAGGAGGCTCCCCGATGCAGTACGGCGTGTTCATCCCCAACGCGACCAACGGCTACATCCTGTCGACCGGCAGCCCGCAGTACCGCCCGAGCTTCGCCCACAACGTCGCGATCACCCAGGAGGCCGAGCGCCAGGGCCTCGACTTCGTGCTCTCGATGATGAAGCACCGCGGCACCGGCGGGCCGAGCGACTTCTGGGGCGAGTGCCTGGAGTCGTTCACCCTGTTCGGTGGGCTCGCCGCCGTCACCGACCGCATCGGGCTCTACCCCTCGGTGACGACGCTCGCCACGCACCCGATCATGGCCGCCCGGATGGTCGCGACGATCGACGAGATCTCCGGCGGGCGCTGCGGGGTCAACATCGTGACCGGCTGGAACAAGCCGGAGTACACGCAGATGGGTCTGTGGCCCGGCGACGAGTACTTCAACCGCCGCTACGAGTACGCCGCCGAGTACGTGCAGGTGCTGCGCGCGCTGTGGACCGAGGACAGGACGACGTTCCACGGCGAGTTCTTCGACTTCGACGAGGCCGACATGCGCCCGAAGCCGCTGCACGAACCGACCGTGGTGTGCGCGGGCCAGTCGCCCGCCGGTCAGGCTTTCACGGCCCGCTACGGCGACCGGAACTTCATCATGGCCGAGCGCTCGAAGGTGGGATCGATCGCATCGGGCGTCAAGGACCTGGGGAGAGGCGAGGGCCGCGACGTCGGGACGTTCGCGCTCTACTGCATCATCGCCGAGGAGACCGACGAGGCCGCCGACCAGCTCTGCGACCACATCGTGGCGACCGCCGACCTCGACGCGATCAGCCACATGACCACGGGCGCGTCGCTCGACTCCAACCCCGACGGCACCTCCGCCCAGCTGCTCGCGTCGCTGGAGCGCCCGGCCGCCGAGGGCAACATGGCGTTCCTGTCGCTGCCGGTGGTCAAGGGCTCCTACGAGCGGGTCGCGGCGCAGCTCGACGAGATCGCGGTGACGACGGGCATCGACGGCGCCCTGCTCACGTGGCCGGACTTCGTCGACGGCGTCACGAAGTTCGGCGAGCGGGTCAAGCCGCTGCTGCGGGAGGCCGCGCAGGCGCCGGTCCCCGCGTAGGTGGTGCTCGCGGGCGTGGAGCGCACCTAGGATCGTGATCATGACGGTCGTTCGCGTCGCCAACTGCGCCGGCTGGCTGTGGGACCGGTTCTCCGGGCTGCGCGACGCGCTCGCGGGACCGGTCGATGTCGTCACCGGCGACTACCTCGCCGAGCCGACCCTGCGCCAGCTGGCCCTCGAGAAGCAGAGGGACCCCGCGCTCGGGTACGCCCAGAGCTTCCTCGCCCAGTTCACCGACGCGGTGGACCTGCTTGCCGGGGCGAGCGGAGCGACGGGAGAGGGGGAAGCGCGCGTGACCCGCCTCGTGGTCGACGCGGGCGGGCTCAACCCGGCCGGGCTCGCGGCGCAGTGCCGCCGGGTGATCGCCGAGGCGGGCCACGATCTGGTCGTCGCGCACGTCGAGGGCGACGACGTCCTCGGTCGGCTGGGGGAGTTCGGCGACCTGCCCCACCTCGACGACGGTCGCGCGCTCACCGACTGGGGGCACGAGCCCGGCACCGCCAACGCCTACCTCGGCGGCTGGGGGATCACGGCCGCGCTGGCCGCGGGCGCCCACGTCGTCGTCACCGGACGGGTCACCGACGCGTCGCTGACGACCGGGGTCGCCGCCTGGTGGCACGGCTGGTCGGTCGAGGACACCTCGCAGGAGGCGTGGAACCGGCTGGCCGGCGCGGTCGCCGCCGCGCACGTCATCGAGTGCGGGCCGCAGGCCACCGGCGGCAACTTCTCGGGGTTCACGACGGTGCCCCGCGTCGACGACCTCGGCTACCCGATCGCCGAGATCGCCGCCGACGGCACCGCCGTGATCACCAAGCACGACGTCGCGGGCGGCATGGTCACCACCGACACGGTCACCGCCCAGCTGCTCTACGAGATCCAGGGCCCGACCTACCTCAACCCCGACGTCACGGAGCACCTCGACGACGTCGTGGTCACACATGAGGGCCCGGACCGGGTCGCGCTGACCGGGGTGCGCGGCTCCCCGCCGAGCCCGACGACCAAGCTCGCGATCACCGCTCCGGGCGGGTTCGAGTCGAGCGTCTCGTTCTACGCGACGGGTCTCGACCTCGAGGCCAAGGCCGACCTGCTGCGCACCCACGTCGAGCGGATCACGGCGTCGTCGGACCTGTCGCTGCTGCGCGTCGACCGCATCGGCGTCCCCGTCGAGGATCCGCCCGACCAGTGGGCCGCCGCCCAGCAGATCCTCGTCACCGCACAGGCGCGCGACCGCGGGCAGGTCGGCGCCCGGCGCTTCATCGCCCCGCTGACCGGGCTCTTCCTGCCCGGCTACCCGGGGCTCTACGTGAACCCGCTCAAGGTCGCGAACCCCGTCGTCGAGTACTGGCCGACGCTGATCCCGACCGACGCGCTCGCGCACGAGGTGGTGCTCGCCGACGGCGGGCGGCTGCCGGTGAAGGACACCCCGGTGCGCGCCGAGTTCCGCGGCCAACCGCCCGACGTGCCCGCACCGGACGTCGAGACCCTCGGGGAGACGCGGCGCGCTCCGCTCGGGTTCGTCGCGCACGGTCGGTGCGGGGACAAGGGCGGGAACTCCAACGTCGGGTTCTGGCCGATCTCGGGGTGGGCGGGGGAGGGCACCGACGAGGCCTGGGAGTGGCTGCGGGCGACGGTGAGCGCGGAAACCATCCGCACGCTCTACCCGGAGGCCGCGGACGCCGTGATCGAGCGCCACGAGTTCCCGGGGCTGCGCGCGGTCCACCTCGTGATCCACGGTGTGCTCGGCAAGGGCGCGTCGTCGAACGGCCGGCCCGACATCGCCGGCAAGGCGGTGGCGGAGTTCCTGCGCGCGCGGCACGTGGACGTGCCGGTGGGTCTGCTGGCGGAGGTAGGGCATGGCTGACCTGACGGAGCGGCTCGAGGCCGCGTGGGCCGATCCGGTGGCCGGCGAGGAGCCGTTCGACCTCGCGGGCGAGCTCGAGACGGTACTGGGCGGCGTCGGCCTGGCCCTCGACGACGCCGGGGGAGAGGTCACGACGACGGGTGCGGATCCCGTCGTGCCCTCCCCGATGCGCATCGGCGGGGCGGCGACGATCGGGCTGCTGACGAAGTCGGTCGCAGCCGCGGCGGTGCACCGCTGGCGGGGCGGGCCCGGGCAGGACGTGCACGTCGACCTGCGCCGATCCCCGCACCGGCTCTGCCCGTTCTACGACCGGCGGTGGGAACGGCTCGGCCGCTACCCGGTCGCGTCGTCGCTCGAGCGCGGCAACGCCATGGCGTTCTCGTTCTTCCGGTGCGCCGACGGGCGCTGGGTGATGCCACAGAACATGTACGCCGGGCTGCGGCAGCGCGCCCAGGAGCTGCTCGGGGTGCCGCTGACGAAGGAGCGCGTCGCGGCCGCCATCGGCGAGTGGACCGCGCCGGAGCTGGAGTCGGCGGCCGCGGAGGCGGACGTCGTCATGCCGATGCTGCGCACGGTGCCGGAGTTCCTCGCCGAGCCGCAGTACCGCGACGTGCTCGCCGACCTGCCGCTCATCGAGCTGACCAAGGTCGGCGACGCGCCCCCGATCCCGCTCCTGCCGGCCGGGGAGCAGCCGTTCTCCGGGCTGCGCGCCCTGGGTATGGGCCACGTGATCGCCGGCGCCGGGTTCGGGCGGTCGTTCGCCCTGCACGGGGCGGACGTGCTGAATCTCTGGCGCCCCGCCGAGGGGGAGCACGAGACGACGTACGCGTCGGCCAACGTCGGGATGCGCTCGGCGTTCCTGGACCCGCGCGCGGACCGTCCGCTGCTCTCGGAACTGCTCGGCGGCGCCGACGTCTTCTTCCACAACCGGCGCCAGCAGTTCCTGCACGAGATCGGGCTCGGTCCGGAGGAAGCGTGCGCGGAACGGCCCGGGCTGGTCTACGTGACGGTGTCGCTGCACGGGCTCGAGGGTCCGTGGGCGGGACGGCCGGGCTTCGACCAGTCGGCCGGCTCGGCGACCGGGATGATGCTGCTCGAGGGGTCGCAGGACCGGCCGCGGCTGCCGCCGATCACGGTGGTGAACGACTACATCGTCCCGTGGCTCGCCCAGGCCGGGGTGGCGTCGGCGCTGCGGCGCCGGGCCGAGGAGGGCGGGTCGTGGCACGTCCACGTCTCGCTCACCCGGGTGGCGCTGTGGATCCTGTCGCTGGGCCTGTTCGACAAGCCCTGGGCGCACTCGGTGGCCGGGACTCCGGGCGAGCACGAGTACCTCGACCCGGAGACCTTCACGGCCTCGACGCCGTCGGGGGAGTACCAGGGCGTGACCGACCAGGTCGCGATGTCGGCGACCCCGGGTCGGTACGACCCGGTGCTCGTTCCGCGGGGCTCCGCCCCATGTGAATGGATTTGGTCGTCATAGCGACCACTTTCGTTCACGTGGGAGCCGCAGGCTCCCAGCCGGCGTCGAAGGAACATGCTCCCGACGACGCCGTTCCCCTTTCCCGCCGCTCCTCGCGACCAGGACGCATGGCTCAGGCTCCTGATACGCCAGCACGGCGTCGTCTCTCGGCGCCAACTGCTGCGTCACGGCTTCACGGACGCCGCCATCAGGGCGAACGTCCGCGCGAGGCGGTGGGTGCGCGTGCACGACAGCGTGTACGCCGTCTTCACCGGTCCACTGAGCGAGGACGCACGCCGGGCGGCCGCCGTCCTCGCCAAGTGGCCTGCCGCCCTCAGCCACGACACGGCCGGCGAGATCTGGAACTTCTGCAAGCGTGATCCCGAGCGGCCGATCCACGTGACCGTGTCCTACGTCGCGTCAGGTGCTCGGAGGGCCGGTCTGGTGGTGCACCGATCGCGAGCGTTCGCCTACACCGTCGTCGAGGGGCTCGACCAGCCGGTCGTCGCCGCCTCGCACACCGCGGTCGATCTCGCCGTCGCCGAACCGACGGCCCGCCACGCGATGGCGACGATGCTGCATTGCCTCACGGTCACCAGCCTGCGTCCGGAGTCGGTGCGGGCCTCGATCGACCTGCGCCGTCCTCGGCGGTACCGCGACGCGCTGCTGGGCGCACTCGCATACGCCGACGACGGGGTCCGTTCGAAGCTGGAGGCGATCTACGCCCTCGAGGTCGAGGAGGCCCACGGCCTGCCCCGAGGTGAGCGTCAACTCCCCGTCGAGGTCGACGGCACCACTCGGTACGAGGACATCGCCTACCGGGTGGGCGACGAGCTCGTCATCGTCCGGCTCGACGGGCACCGGTACCACGCCGACCGCGCCACCACCCTGGTCGACCGGCGCCGCGACCTCGCGGCCGAGCTCGCCGGGCGGGCGCGTGTGGTGTTCGGCTACGAGGAGACGGCGGCCGACCCGTGTGCTCGTGCACGCGAGGTCGCCGCCGTCCTCCGGGGCCGGGGTTGGACGGGGGCGCTGCGCGCATGTGAACGCTGTTGGTCGCCATGACGACGAAATTCGTTCACATGGCGCGGAGCGCCGCCACGAACTCGGGGTTGTTCAGCGCCCCGGACCGCGCGGCCCGCACCGTCTCGATCGCGTCGTCGGCGTCGTGGCCCTCCCGGATCAGCGATGCCGCCGCGAGCAGACCCGACCGGTTGATCCCGGCGGCGCAGTGCACGAGCACCCGCTTGCCGGCCGCACGCATCGAGCGCACCAGGTCGGCCAGGGCCACGAGGGTGTCCGGGTCCGGCGCCGGGCCGTCCTCGATCAGCCAGTGGACGTAGAACTCGACGTCCTCCAGCGGGGGCTCTTCTCCGGACAGGTCGAACACCGCGTCCCAGTGCTCGCCGGGCTCGGGGTGCCCGGACTGCCAGAGCCCCGGCACGATCTCGTCGGCAGGCCAGGGCGGGGGCTCGTCGCTCAGGTCGTCGCGCAGGTGGGCGGGGACGTAGCGGTCGAGTGGATCGGAGCTCACGTCGCGACGGGTACCCAGATCAGTACATCATCCGCGGGTCGTCGTAGTGCTTGAACTCCAGCAGGTTGTTCGACGGGTCCCGCAGCACGAACGTGCTGTGCCGCTCGACCAGGTCCTCGAAGCGCGTCGCGGGCTCGGCGAACACGCACAGGTCGCGCTGGCGCACCAGCGCGAGCAGCCGCTCCCAGTCCGCGCGCTCGCGGAACGTCACGCCGAAGTGCCGCGGGTAGAGGACGGGCTCGCGGTCCCAGGCCTCCGACAGGTGGCAGACGACCTGGTCGCCGAAGAAGTCCAGCGTGATGCGGTCGGCGTAGCGACGGGCGAGCTTGCAGCCGAGGCCCTCGACGTAGAACCGGTGGGCGGCGTCGAGGTCGTGGGCCGGGATCGCGAGGTGGAACGCGTCGTAGGTGGTCCGCACGCTCACACCCCGCCGAAGGTGTCGGCGCGCAGGCCCAGGCGCAGCGTCTCCAGGCCGACGACGTCGGTGAGGGCGACGTTGCCGAGGTTGACCCCGACGCCGTAGCGGCGCAGCAGGGCGACCTGCAGGTCCCGGGTGGGCGCCTCGAACAGCAGCCGGTCGCGGTCGATCCCGGACGCGTCGAGCGCGCCGAGCACGTCCTGGCGGGCCTCGCCCTCGGGGGTGCAGAAGCCGCTGCGGCCG
>JAVXWR010000034.1:0-3426 GCA_032230725.1 Actinomycetota bacterium | reverse complement strand
TGCTCGGCGACGCCATCCACAACATGACCCCGATGGCCGGCATCGGCGCGAACACCGCGCTGCGCGACGCCGACGGGTTGCGCCGGGTCCTCGTGGAGCCAGGCCCCGCCACCCTCACCGAACGCGTCGAACGCTACGAGCGGCACATGCGCGGCTACGCCAACGACGCGTTGGCGCTCTCGACCCGCAACGCCAACAACGCCGCGTCCGACAGCCGCCTGTCACGCATGGCGTTCCGCACCCTGCTGCGGGTCGCCGAACGGGTCGCACCGGTCAAGCGAACAGTCTTCCCCGTGACTGCCCGGCCGTTGAGCTCGTCGTGAGCACCGTCTCCGAGAGTCGCGGCAGGACCGCTGACCCGGCGCGGGCGAGCGCACCGGCCTCCACCGGCGGCGGCCGTGTCGATGCAGCCGCGCGAGCCCCGTTCGCCCTGGGCCAGCTCCTACGTTCGGCCCATCACCGTGCCTCGGCCGCCATGCTGGATCGTCTGCGACCGCTCGGGCTCGAGCTGCGCCATGTGGCCGCGATGATCGAATTGGCCGCCCGGGGCCCGATCTCCCAACGATGCCTGGTTGACGCCAGCGACATGGACAAGGCCACCCTGGTGCGCGTCCTCGACGACCTGGAGCACGCCGGTCTCGCCGCGCGGCGGCACCACCCCCACGACCGGCGGGTGCGTCTGGTGAGCCTCACCGAGGAGGAGAGACGACCATGAGCTCAGCACCCGGAGAGACCTCCTGTGAACCCGGTCGGTTCCTCCGTGCTCTCGCGCGCCTCGCGCCCGGAGTGGCCCGGGTTCAGCACCAGGTGGAGCCCTTCGCCGCCTCCTGGGGCCGTGCCGACGACGGATCAGTCGGTCGCGTCTCGCGCCGCCTCGCCGCCGCGCCGTGGAGAACTCCCGCCAAGGCCGTCCGTCGGGCACCATCGGCATATGTGCCGCAACATCCGGGTCCTGCACAACTTCGATCCGCCTGCCACCGGAGACGAAGTGCACGAAGCCGCCCTGCAGTACGTCCGCAAGATCAGCGGCTCGGCACGACCCTCGAAGGCGAACGAGGAAGCATTCGCCCGAGCCGTCGCCGAGGTCACCGCGAGCACCCGCGCTCTCCTCGACGATCTGGTCACGACCGCGCCGCCGAAGGATCGCGAGGTCGAGGCGCTCAAGGCCCGCGAGCGGGCGCGCGAACGCTACGCCCGTTGACCAGTCCGATCTCTCCGCTGAGCTACGTCCCGATCAGTCGGGGTGGTGGGGATCGAACCCACGATCTCCGCTACCCAACAGCGGTGGCATGCCACTTGCCCACACCCCGTTCGAGGCGCGGCCGGGCCGTCGACGCAGAAGGGCTCTACGACTGGGATCGGCCGCGCGGGCGGCGCGGTCGAGGTCGGAGCCGGGTCATGGCACGGACGGTACCGAGGGCGGGGCTGCCGCCGCGACAGCATTTCCGCCGGGTGTGCGAGGTCGGCATGGACAGGCATCTGGAGTGCCTCCTCACCCCGCGAGGTCGGTGAGGAAGCGCGCGGCGATCGGGTTCGCCGGCACCCCGCCGGTCTGCCCGTCCTCCACGAACACCGCGAACGCGAGATCGCCCTGGTAGCCGGCGAACCAGGAGTGCGCGCGAGGCGGGGTGTCGTGCTCCGCGGTGCCGGTCTTGCCGGACACCGGGCCACCCGGCGCCGCGGCCAGCTCGGGCGCCGTCCCGCGGGTCACGACGTCGCGCATCATCGGCGCGAGCGCCGTGGTCACCCCGGGCGGCGCAGCGGCCGGCGGACGGGCCACCACCGTGGGACGGTCGGGCACCAGCGTCGGCGTCGGCACCGAGCCGCGGACGACCGTGGCGGCCATGAGGGCCTCCGCGAGTGGGCTGACGAGGTCGGTGCCCTGCCCGAAGGCGTTCGCCGCCACCGCCGCGGGATCGCGTCCCGGCGTGTAGGCCCCGTCGAACGAGTCCACCGGCAGCCCCCACCCGGCGCCGATGCCGAACCAGCCCGCCGCGGTACCCAGCGCGTCCGGTGCGAGGCGCTGCGAGAGCTGGGCCATCGTCGTGTTGCACGAGCGCGCGAAGGCGTCGGTGAAGGGCACGGTGCCGAGGTCGAAACCGTCCTCGTTCGGGATGATGCGCCCGCCGATCGTCGTCGTGCCCGGGCAGGCCACCGGTGTGTCGGGCTGCACGAGCCCGGCCTGCAGCGCCGCCGCCGCGGTCACGATCTTGAATGTGGATCCCGGCGGGTAGCGCCCGGCCAGTGCGACATCGAACGGCGCCGCGGCGGAGTTCGCGACGGCCAGCACCGCGCCGTCCGAGGGGCGCACGGCGACGACCGCGGCGGTCGGCGCCACCCCGGCCAGCGCCGTCTCGGCGGCCTGCTGCACGCGGCTGTCGAGGGTGGTGCGCAGCGGGGCGCCCGGGTGGCCCTGGAACATCGCGAGCCGCTCGACGGGGCGGCCGGCAGTGTCGGCGACGTCGATGGTGGCCGTCGCCGTGCCGGCGAGCTGGGCGTTGAACACCTGCTGCAGCCCGCCGGTGCCGACGTCGTCGGTGGCGGTGAAGCCGGGCCCGGCCACCCGGAGGTCATCAGCGCTAGGCTGGTCGACCTGCCCGAGCAGCGGTTGCCCGTAGTGCGGCGCCGGCCCGAGCTGAGCCACTCCCTCGCGGAACGCGGTGCCGGGCAGGTCGCGGATGCGGTCGCGGACGGCGTCGTAGTCGGGGCGGCGCAGGGTGATGACGGTGACGAAGTCACCGGGCTGCGCACGCGCCGCGTCGGCGACGATCTCCGCGGCGTCGATCCGCAGCGCGGCGGCGAGCTGGGTGGCCACCGCGGGTACGTCCGGCGTGCGGGCGGGCACGATCCCGACGGTCACCGTCGGCGTGGCGCTCACCAGCGGCATCCCGTCGGCGGCCGTGATCGCGGCGCGTGGCGGGAGCGCACGAGTGAACGCGAGCGACTGCCCGGGCCCCAGACGCGGGTGCAGGTCCTGCGGCTGCCAGCGCACCCGCCACGTGCCGTCGGGTGCCTCGACGGTGGCGACGCGGCCGTCGTAGCGCCAGGGGTCGACGACGCCCCCGAGGACCCACGACGCGGTGTAGGCGACGGTGCCGTCCCCGGCGACGTCGCCGACGGCGAGCGTGCCCACGCCCAGGCCGAGCTCGCGGTCGACCTGCTGCAGCGCCGCCGTCGCGGCCGGCGGGTCGTCCGTGGCCGCGGCGGCAGCCGGCACGTCCCCACGCGCCCAGGCATCGAGGAAGGCCTGCGTCGCGCCGCGTTCCTCGCCGGAGCTGCCGCAGCCCGCGAGCAGGGCCCCGGTGAGCGCGACGACGAGCACGAGCGCGGCCCGACGCACGCAGGCGCGGCGGGCACGGGCCGCCGGGCGCGGCAGCACCATCACGAGTCGACACCGCCCGTGCGCTCCAGGCGCCGCACCTGGCC
>JAVXWR010000630.1:0-4814 GCA_032230725.1 Actinomycetota bacterium | reverse complement strand
AGGCGAAGGCGTTGCCGACGTGCTCGGGCTTGGTGACGCCGATCGTGACGATCGAGACGTCGGCGCCCTGGCCGTTGGTGAAGCCCTTGGCGATCTCGGTGGCCTCCTCGATCGACTCCACCGCGTGGGTGGCGCCGAGCTCCTGGGCCTTCTCGCGCTTGAACGCGACCGGGTCGACGGCGATGACGTTCGCGGCGCCGGCATGCACCGCGCCCTGCACCGCGTTGGCGCCGATGCCGCCGATGCCCTGGATGATCACGGTGTCACCGGGGTGGACCTCGCCGGTGTTGACCGCCGAGCCCCAGCCGGTGCCCACCGAGCAGCCGAGCAGGCAGGCGACCTCGAGCTTGGTGTCCTCGGGGACCTTGATCGCCGAGTCCACCGCGACCGTCGCGTACTCGGTGAACGTCCCGATGCCGCACATCTGGCCGACGTTGGTGCCGTCCTCGAGGTGCAGGCGGGTGGACGGGTCGTCCCAGCGGGTGCCGGCGAGCAGGCCCGCGCCGAGATCGCAGAGGTTCGAGTGGCCGGTGGCGCACCAGCGGCACTTGCCGCAGGCGGGCAGGAACGAGAAGACGACCTTGTCGCCCACCTCGAAGCCCTTGGTGTTGGGGCCGACCGACTCGACGACGCCCGCGCCCTCGTGGCCGCCGGCGAACGGGTAGGTGCCGACCGGGATGTCCCCGGTGGCGATGTGGTCATCGGAGTGGCAGAGACCCGAGGCGACCATCTTGACCCGGATCTCGTCCTGCTGGGGGTCGTCGACCTCGACGGTCGCCGTCTCGTACTTGCCCGGTGCTGACCGCACCAGGGACGTGCGGCAGGTGATGGACAACGCAGATCACTCCTCACGCAACGGCTCTGTAGAACGTGCTCGAATGCACCCTATGGTGCCGATCACGTGCGGGCCAGGGGTTGCCCACGGTGGGACCGGTTTCGGGAAGGCTCGGCCTCCGTCCGTAGGATTGCCGTGGTGAGCCTGCACCTGTACGACACCGCTGCACGCGCGCTGCGGGAGTTCCACCCGCAGCACGAGGGCCGGGCGTCGCTGTACGTGTGTGGAGCCACGGTGCAGGGAGTACCGCACGTCGGGCACGTCCGGTCCAGTGTCGACTTCGACGTGCTCCGTCGCTGGCTCGCCCACGGCGGCCTCGACGTCACCCTCGTCCGCAACGTCACCGACATCGACGACAAGATCCTCAGCAAGGCCGCCGAGGCCGGCCGGCCCTGGTGGGAGTGGGCGGCGACGCACGAGCGCGAGTTCACGGCGGCCTTCGACGCGCTGGGCTGCCTGCCGCCCTCGGTGGAGCCCCGCGCCACCGGGCACGTCACCGAGATGATCGAGCTCATCGAGCGGCTCATCGCGGCCGGGCACGCCTACCCCTGTGACAACGACTCCGGCGACGTCTACTTCGCCGTCGGGACCTGGCCGGACTACGGGTCGCTCTCCGGGCAGCGACCCGACGAGGTGGAGCAGGGCGAGTCCCCGTCGCGCGGCAAGCACGACCCGCGCGACTTCACGCTGTGGAAGGCCGCGAAGCCCGGCGAGCCCAGCTGGCCGACCCCGTGGGGACGCGGTCGCCCCGGCTGGCACCTCGAGTGCTCGGCCATGGCCACCCACTACCTCGGGCCGACGTTCGACATCCACGGCGGCGGGCTCGACCTGGTGTTCCCGCACCACGAGAACGAGCAGGCGCAGTCGCATGCGGCCGGTGACGGCTTCGCGCGCTACTGGCTGCACAACGCCTGGGTGACGATGTCCGGGGCGAAGATGTCGAAGTCGCTCGGCAACACCCTGACGATCCCCGCGGTGCTCGAGCGGGTCCGGGCGGTCGAGCTGCGCTACTACCTCGTGGCGCCGCACTACCGCTCGACGGTCGAGTACTCCGAGGGCGCGCTCGCCGAGGCGTCGGCGGCCTACCGGCGGATCGAGACGTTCGTGCACCGCGTGCAGGAGCGCATCGGGGCCGTGGGCGCGAAGGCCGCTCCCGACGTGATGGCGCCGTTCGCCGCGGCGCTGGACGACGACCTCGGCACCCCGGCCGCCCTCGCCGTCGTGCACGACCAGGTGCGCGCGGGCAACACCGCGCTCGACGAGGGCGACCGCGACGCGGCCGTCGCCGCCGCCGCCGCGGTGCGGGAGATGACCGGCATCCTCGGGCTCGACCCGCTCGACCCGCACTGGACCTCGGGTTCCGAGGGCGCCACCGGAGGCGACCACGCGCGTGCCGCCCTCGGCGCGCTCGTCGGCGACCTGCTCGGGCAGCGTGCGGCCGCCCGCCGTGACAAGGACTTCGCCCGCGCCGACGCCATCCGCGGCCAGCTGACCGCGGCCGGCGTGGGCATCGAGGACACCCCCGACGGTCCGATCTGGACCCTGAAGGACGACGAGAGCTGATGGCCGGCAATTCCCGCCGCCCCGGAGCACGACGCAATCCCGGCTCCAAGAAGGGACCCACCAAGGGGTCCGGCGGCAAGCGCGCGAAGGGCCTCGAGGGCAAGGGCCCGACCCCGCCCGCCGACCAGCGCCCGAACCACAAGTCCTACCGCGGCGGCGGCTCGACCGGGAAGAGCGGGCAGGGCGCACCCGCGCCGCGACGCCCGTCCGGCGAGAACGGCGCGGGTGGCCGCGGCGGGCCGGGCGGCGGCGGGGGCGCGGGCCGCGGCCGGAGCACCACCACCCGCCGGGACGCACCCGACGGGCCCCAGGTCGTCGTCGGGCGCAACCCCGTCGTGGAGAGCCTGCGGGCGCACATCCCCGCCACCGCGCTGTACGTCGCGCAGGGCATCGACGTCGACGACCGCGTCCGCGAGGCGCTGCGCGCGGCCGGGGACCGGCGCATCTCGGTGCTCGAGGTTCCGCGGGGCGACGTCGACCGGCTCGCCGACGGCGCCGTGCACCAGGGCCTCGCGCTCTCGGTGCCCGCCTTCGAGTACGCCCACCCCGACGACCTGCTCGAGACGGCCCGCCAGGCGGCGCACCTCGCGCGGGTGGAGCCGCTGCTGGTCGCGCTCGACGGCGTCACGGACCCCCGCAACCTCGGCGCCGTAGTGCGCTCGGCGGCAGCGTTCGGGGCGCACGGCGTGCTGCTGCCACTGCGCCGCTCGGTGGGCGTGACGCCGGTGGCGTGGCGGACCTCGGCCGGGGCGGCGGCACGGATGCCGGTCGGCCGGGCGACGAACCTCTCGCGCACGCTCGGGGCCTGGAACGACGACGGATTCGTGACGGTGGGTCTCGACGGCGAGGTGTCCGCGACCATCGACGACCTCGACGACGTCGCCGGGCCGGACGCCGCGCGGGGGCCGCTGGTGCTCGTCGTCGGCTCGGAGGGCAAGGGCCTCTCCCGGCTGGTGCGCGAGACCTGCACGGCGACGGTGGCGATCCCGATGGCGGGTGACGTCGAGTCGCTCAACGCGTCGGTGGCCGCCGGGGTCGCGCTGGCCGAGGTCGCGCGGCGGCGTCGGGCGGGCTGAGGCCCCGTCCCGCCTCGGCCCCGCCCCGCGCTCCGCCCCGCCCCGCCCTGCCCCCGCCCTTTCCCGCCCCGCATCGGCCCCGACGCGCCTGGCGCTCTGCCCCGCCCTGCCCCCCGTTGATCAACAGCACGTGAGGCAGGCTTCGCCGGCCTCGGAGATGCGTGGTGTGCCCGTCGTTCACGCGGGCGCTGGGCGTCGGTTCGACGCCGTTGCTCAGGGGCACACGGCGCAGGTTCCAGCAGCGTCGGGGATGCGTGGCGTGCCCCTGATCGCCGGGTGATCGCTCAGCCGAGGAACGCCCGCAGCTCCGCCACCACCTGCTCCGGGGCCTCCTCGGGGATGAAGTGACCGCTGGGCATCGCACGGCCCGCCACGTCGGTGCCGTACTCCCGCCACACCGCGAGCGGGTCGTAGGCCTTCCCGACGAAGCCGTGATCCCCCCAGAGCACCAGCAGCGGGCAGGTGACCCGGTCGCCGGCCGTCCACGAGGCCTCGTCGTCCTCGAGGTCGGTGGAGGCGCCCGCCCTGTAGTCGGCGGTGGTGGCCGCGATGCAGGCCGGGTCGGAGAAGTACCGGATGTAGTCGGCCATCACCTCCTCGGCGATCGTCACGCCGGGGGCGAGGAGCCGCTCGACCATCGTCCGGATCCAGAACTCCGGTGCGCCCGCGAGCAGCGTCTCCGGGACGCCGCCGCCGGTCGAGAGGAAGAACCAGTGGAAGTAGCCGTGGGCGAGATCCCGGTCGACGTGGGTGAAGACGTGCCGGGTGGGGACGATGTCGAGCACCGCGAGGCGGGACACGGCGCCGGGGTGGTCGAGGGTGAGCCGGTGCGCCACGCGGGCGCCGCGGTCGTGCCCGACGAGGTCGAAGCGGTCGACGCCGAGCGAGCGCATCACCGCGACCTGGTCGGCGGCCATCTCGCGCTTGGCGTAGCGCCGGTTCGCGTCGTCGGGGGCCGGCTTGTCGGACTCGCCGTAGCCGCGCAGGTCGGTGACGACCACGGTGTGGTCGCGGGCGAGGGCCGGGGCCACGTCGCGCCACATCACGTGCGACTGCGGGTAGCCGTGCAGCAGCAGCACCGGGTCGCCGGAGCCCCCGACGGCGGCGTGGATCGTCGTGCCGTCGGCGTCGATGCGGTGCTCGCGGAACGGGTCGGGCAGCTGCATCACGGGACTCCCTGGGGTGCGGCGTCGGCGGCGCGTGCTCGGGCTCCTCCGGTGACGGGCGCCCACCGGCGAATCTATTGAGCGAGGGGCCCCAACGCTGCGAACGATGCGGCGCGCCCCGTTCCGGCGAGCGGCGCCCCTCGGCGGCTAGTTCGACTGAAGGGCACCTTCGCT